>RFFQ01000090.1 GCA_003697105.1 Gemmatimonadota bacterium
AGTAAATCCAATCTCTTCCTGAGCATTACTATTTGACCATGCGGTTAATGCACAACATATAATTACCAGTAATAAAGTATCTTTTTTTATCATACAACTCTTTCTCATAAAAGTGAACGATTGGATAACAGATTATTAGACTACAACTTAACCCCGTATTATGCTAGTTTTTGACGCACATAGGCATCACCTCGCTTTGAATGCAACCATGAACTGGCGCTGAAAAAATATAACGGCATGAGTTACTCCGGTTGTATCGGGTTGGATTTACGGCGGTCTCCGATCAGCAGTTCTGCCATGAGAATCAGTAATGCCACTCCCAGTACGTATTGAAATCGTTCTTCATAATCGATAAAAAAGCGGCTTTCGTATTCACTTTTTTCGATCTGGGAGATGTCTTCAAAGATAGCGTCCAGTTCACTACCGCCAATGGTTGCCCGGTAATATTTACCACCGGTGATTGTGGCGATTTCCCGTAAGGTGGCTTCATCCAGCCGGGAGAGTACCACATTTCCTTGCCGATCTTTTTTGAAGCCCACCCGCCGTCCATTGACAAAATTGGGAATCGGTTCGCCGCTAATACTCCCAATACCGATAGTATAGATGCGGATTCCTTCCTTTTTAGCGGCTTTCGCGGCTTCAATGGGTTTGCTATTGTCATCTTCACCGTCCGTGAGAAGAATCAGCACGCGATTTTTACTGCTACGCGCCACAAAGCTTTTGGTGGCTAGTCGAATCGCTTCACCAATGGCGGTGCCGGGTTGGGGAATCGCATCGGGTGTAATTTGGGTATCCAGAAACATCCGTGCCGCGCTGTAATCAGAGGTCAGCGGACATTGGACAAAACCCGTACCGGCAAACGCCACTAATCCCACCCGGTCTCCTGATAGCCGGTTAATGAGGTCGGAAACAGCCAGTTTGGCGGCAATCAAGCGATTGGGTTTGAAATCTTCTGCTAACATGCTGGTTGAGGTATCAATGGCGATCAAAATATCAATGCCTTCTTGTTTCGCCAGTTCTAAGCTTGTTCCGATTTGCGGACGGGCAACGGCGATAATCAGCAAAAACAGAGCGAAAATCAGCAAAAAGGCTTTCCATTTTTGCTTACCAACATCGACGGTGCGGGTCAGTTTGCGTAACAGTTCAATGTTCCCGAAGCGGGAGAGAATTTTATGTTTGTTCCGAAATTCAACCCAGTAAAAGAGGGTGATTACCGGAATTAGAAACAACAAATAGAGATACGTGGGTGCACCAAATTGCATAGAAGAATGTCCTTTTTACCGGAGTAAAACCATTGAAATTGACGTTGATAGATACCGAATTTTGAGTTCACAGAGGTAAACCCCACTGGCTACAGGCTGGTGATGCTGATCCGTGCCATCCCACACTAACGTATAGCTACCAGCAGGTTGCAAGGCGTATTCCCACTGCCGGATGCGTTGACCCTGCACATTATAAATGCAGATCGTCACGGGCACATCCCCCCGCAGGTCATAGGAAATGGTGGTCTGAGCATTAAATGGGTTGGGATAGTTGGGATGTAGAGTGAAATTATGGGGAGTAGCAAGATCGTAATTGGGTTTGGGTACGAGATTTTCTGGCATTAGAACATATACATAATCGTCACCTCGGTTTCGCTCCACGATAATCACATAAGGGTCGTGAACATAAACGCAAGACGTAAATCCCGGAAATGGTATATTTTTTTCAGGGTCGGATGGATCGGTGCGATAACTTAAATTCGGGGGATCATAACTACCCGCTAGATGAGGTTGCTTCGGATCCGAGATATTGACAATTTGTAAACCATTGTAACCATCTGCCACGTAAGCTAGAGTATCGCTGACATATACATGATTGGCTGTTCCCGGAGTATCATAATGACCGCGCTCTTGCGGGCTTTCTGGATTCGTAATGTTAAAGATTCGTAAACCCAGAGTATCATTCGCTACGTAAGCATAGTCACCCTGAATTTCCACATCCCGAACACGTGCTTCTAAATCCAGTAAAGCTGCCTGATACGGGTTATGCACATCAGCTACATTCCAAATATCCACGCCTCGATAATAATTTGCAAAGTAGATATAATTGGTTGAGGTAAAACTGAATTGCTCCGCAGAATTCTGATAATCCTCGAAAATGAGACGTGGTTGTTGCATATCATGGATGTCAAAAATATCGAAACCACCGGGGCTGCCTCCCACCGAATATAAGTAACCATCTTTCACAAATAATTCTCTTCCGCCACCTTCATTTCCTGACGCAATTTGTTCTGGATGATTAAAATCCCGAAGATCGATAATCGAAAAACCTATATGCCAATTTGTAATATAAACATAAGGGTACTGAATGCTGATGCCATCAACACCAGCGCCTTCACGCATGTTAATATGTCCAATCTCTGTTAAAAAGTGGTCGGAATTGCCTAGGTTGAATATTCTAACGCCTCGGTAGCCCGCGACAAATAGATAGTCAGCATAGACGCACACATCCTCAATCCAACGAAGCCCCAATCGCCCTACCTTTTTCAATGTTACATCGGCATGAAGTTGAGAAGATGCAACAACCAATATCAAAAAGAAAATCATCATTCGGTTTTTCATCATTTGTCACCTATCGGGCTAAAAATTCATGCATCAAATGCATCAGGCGCACCAAGGGTAGACCGACCACGTTGAAATAATCGCCTTCAATCCGCTCTACCAAAAGTGCCCCGTATTCTTGGATGCCGTACGCCCCGGCTTTATCCATGGGTTCTCCCGTATCAACGTATGCCTCAATTTCCGCTGGGGTCAATTCCCTAAATTTGACGGCGGTTTTTTCGTAACCGGTGGTTTGTCTTCCTGTTTTCGCATCCACGAGTGCCACGCCGGTATAAACGTGGTGATAGTTACCGCTCAACCGGCGTAATAGTTCCATGGCATGGTTGCGGTCTTCCGGCTTATTCAGGATGTCACCCTCATGATAGACGATGGTATCCGCGCCGATGACCACGCCCTCAGCGTGCCGCTTGGCTACATGGAGCGCCTTGCGCCGGGCAAGTTCCATCACGTTTTGATCGGGTTGTTCGGGTACATTGTGGGTCTCGTCCACCTCACTGGGGTCAACGGTAAACTCCCACTTGATCTGTTTGAGCAAAAACTGCCGGCGCGGCGATGCGGACGCCAGAATAATTTGAGGATGGGGTTGGTGGATCATGATTCCCGCTCCAACATAAATGTGACGGGACCATCATTGATGAGTTCCACCGCCATTTTTGCTTGAAACTGTCCAGTTTGGACGTGTAAATCACTCTGTCGTAGTTTTTCCACAAAGTATTCAAACAATGAATTTGCCTGTTCTGGGGGGGCGGCTTTGGTGAAACTGGGACGCCTGCCTTTTTTGCAATCGCCGTAAAGGGTGAATTGGGAGACAGCTAAAATGCCACCGCCAATCTCTTTTACGGAAAGGTTCATCTTGCCAGCGTCATCCTCAAAAATACGAAGATTGAGGCACTTTTCGGCAAGAAAATCGGCTTCTGGGGTGTTATCTCCATGTCCGACGCCCACCAATAGGAGCAACCCTTGCCCGATCTCACCAACAATGGTATCTTCGACTCGCACCCGAGCTTCCCGGACGCGCTGTAATAAAATTCGCATCGCATTTCTCCCATTTAAGTTGCCCCGATCATAGTGGAAAAGCAAGGCAGTGTCAAGGTTTTTGATGATCGAACTTGGGCGGTTTCTTCTGTTGACAAATTCTATCCGGCAGATTAAACTTTAGCTGTACCCCCCATCCAGAAAGGATTTGGTAATGGCTGTTGATCTGAGTAATTCCCTTGTAATCGGCATTTCCTCACGCGCGCTTTTTGCACTGGAAAATGAAAATAAGATTTTTGAAGAGCAGGGTCTGGAAGCCTACCGCCAGTACCAACGGGAACATGAAGACCAGATTTTGGAACCGGGCACGGCATTTCCGCTGATCAAAGCCTTATTGGAACTGAACAAGCTAGACCCCAACCGGCGAGTGGTGGATGTCATTGTCACGTCCCGTAACAGCCCAGATTTAGGATTGCGTATCTTTAATTCCATCGAACATTATCAGCTCGATATTATTCGCGCCGCCTTTACCGGTGGAGCATCACTGGCGCCATATTTAGCGGCATTTAATCTCGATCTGTATCTTTCCAAATCGGAAAAAGATGTGCAGGCGGCAATCAATGCCGGATATGCGGCGGCATTATTGTATGATCCGCCTACCGGATACGATGCGTATCCGGATCAAATTCGGATTGCCTTTGATGCCGATGCGGTCTTGTTTTCAGAAGAATCAGAACGGGTGTATCAGGAACAAGGGTTAGAGGCATTTGTCGCTCATGAACGCGAAAGAGCCAAGCAACCCCTGCCGGCGGGTCCGTTTGCGAAATTGCTAAAAGTCCTTTCCCTGTTACAATTTGATTTAGATGCCGATCATCCCCCTGTGCGCATTGCGATTGTCACCGCACGGGGAAGTCCGGCTCATGAACGGGTTATTCGTACCTTGCGGGAGTGGGATGTGCGAGTGGATGAAGCCTTTTTTTTAGGCGGTCTGGCAAAAGATAGCATCTTAAAAGCGTTCCGGGCGCATATCTTTTTTGATGATCAAGATGCCCACCTCTCCCGCACTGCCAAAGTAGTGCCCTCTGCGCGAGTTCCGTATAAACAACAGCTACCTTCCGCATAACGAACGAACCCTATCCGCGGGCATCTTCAACCTGCCGCCTTACCGCTGGTATGGCGGCTTTTTCCGGATCAAAAAAAGCGTGCGACCCGGTATTACGAGCCGCACGCTTTACGGTTTATGGCAACATCGAATTAATCTTTAAATTCTGCCACCAATGCCGAGATACTTTCCTTAGCATCCCCAAACAACATGCGGGTGTTGGGTTTGAAAAACAGTGGATTCTGGACACCCGCAAAACCGGTGCGCATGGAGCGTTTCAGTACGATGGTTGTCCGTGCCTTGTCCACATCGATAATCGGCATTCCCCACAGCGGGCTGGTTTCGTCTTCACGCGCTGCCGGATTCACCACATCGTTCGCCCCGATCACCATACAGACGTCGATATTTTCTATTTTCGGATTGATGTCATCCATTTCCACCAATTGTTCGTAAGGCACGTTTGCTTCTGCGAGGAGCACGTTCATGTGGCCGGGCATACGACCGGCAACCGGATGGATCGCATAATAGACTTCTGCTCCATTTTTTTCTAACAGATCGCCTAACTCCCGTACGACGTGCTGGGCTTGTGCCACTGCCAAGCCATAACCGGGCACAAAGGCGACGGAACTGGCGGCTTCCAACAACAGATAGGTATCTTCCGGGCTAATCGGTTTGACTTCACCCTCTACTTGCTTACCAGCACCTGCCGTTGTGGCACCAAAACCACTGAATAACACATTTGCCAGAGAGCGATTCATCGCTTTACACATGATGTTGGTCAGAATCAACCCGCTGGCGCCGACCAACGCTCCGGCAACGATCAACACATTATTTAAAATCACGAAACCGGCGGCGCACGCCGCTAAACCGGAATAACTGTTCAGCAAAGAGATCACCACGGGCATATCCCCACCGCCGATAGAAATCACGGCTAAAATTCCTAAAATCAGGGAGATAATCACAATGGCGATAAAGATGCCGTAGGCGCCGGCAACGGGGTTCATGGCAAACATGACGCCACCGACCACCGCCGCAATCAATAGAATCGCATTGACGATATTTTGGCCGGGGAAAACGATGGCTTGCGACGGCATGGTTTCGCTAAGCTTGCCCCACGCGATCACACTCCCGGAAAACGTCACCCCACCGATCAACACGGCAATAGCAATCACGCTGGCTTCAAATCCGCCAAGGGGTGCAGCCTGAAAAACTTCCGTATTGTAAAGGGATCGCTGAAATTCCGCCCAAGCTAATAACAAACTGGCTAAACCACCGGAACCGTTAAACAGACCGACCATTTCCGGCATGGCGGTCATCTTCACCGTTTTGGCGGCAATCAGCCCGATCAAGCCACCGATAATCGCCCCTAACGCAATCCATTTATAACCACTAAAAATCAACTCCCCGGTGTGCGCGTTGATCAGAATATCTTTATCAAATAAGGTTACGACCACTGCCAGAGCCATCCCCAACGCGGAAATCATATTCCCTTTGCGGGCAGTTGTGGCGGAACTTAACATTTTTAGACCAAATACAAATAATAACGCCGCAACAATATAAACTAGGTTGATCGGTAGCTCCAAATTTTGGATAAATTGCACAGAATTCATCAGTTACCCTCCTCTACGATTCAAGCTGTGGTGGCGTGGATGGTTTTTGTTTCGCTTTGAACATTTCCAGCATCCGGTCTGTGACGAGGTAACCCCCCACCACGTTGATCATGGCAAATGCCACGGCAGCGATACCCAGCACCGTAATCATCGGGTCATCACTCACGTGCCCGGCAACAATAACAGCCCCGACAAGGGTAATCCCAGAAATTGCGTTTGACCCCGACATAAGGGGGGTGTGCAGTTGTGACGGCACTTTGGAGATCAGCTCAAAGCCAAGAAATATAGATAGCGTGAGTACAAATGCCAGATAGATGGGGGTTAGGTTACTACCGGCGGCGTCGCTGGGGTGAACGGCGGCAGAGGTTTCCACAGGTGGAGCTGGGGCTGTGGCGAAGGCTTGAATCGCAATGCCCCCGATGAGAGGCACGATAAAAATAAACAGAATAAATGGGATCAGTTTTCTCATCAGGATTGACCTCCTTTTGCGTAATGATTTTTTAGCATTTCATTTTTGATTTCGCCTTCGTGAGTAATCACACATCCGTCGATGATTTCATCACCAAACTTCAGCTCGAACGCTTTTTGTTCATCGTTCCAAAAGTGTTCGATCATGTTGACGAGGTTACTGGAATACATCTGGCTGGCATGGACGGGCACTCGACCCGGTAAATTTGGCAAGCCGATAATCCGCACGCCGTTAGGGGTGATAATTTCTTCACCGAGCTTGGTTCCAGCAACGTTACCCCCGGTCTCTGCTGCCATATCGACGATCACACTGCCTGGTTTCATGCCATCGATCATCTCCTGGGTGATGATGAGCGGCGCTTTGCGCCCAAACACTTGGGCGGTCGTGATCACCACATCCGCACTGGCGCATATTTTTGCCATACCTTCACGTTGCTTCTGAAGTTGTTCTGGAGTGAGTGCTTTAGCGTAACCGTCCTTCGTCTGACCGGTTTCACCAAGATCGATTTCCACAAATTTTGCCCCCAAGGATTGCACTTCGGTTTTGACCACCGGACGGGTATCAAAGGCTTCTACTCGGGCACCCAGACGTTTAGCGGTGGCAATGGCTTGCAAACCGGCAACACCGGCACCGACAATAAACACTTTGGATGGCGCAATCGTGCCGGCGGGAGTCATCATCATCGGGAAAATCTTTGCCAATCGTTCGGCGGCTAAAAGTACAGCCACATATCCGCCCAAGCTCGCTTGCGAACTGAGCGCATCCATCTTTTGGGCAATGGTTGTGCGGGGGATCATCTCCATACTAATACAACTGATGTGATGTTTTGCCATCGTTTCAACCAAGTCTTGCTCAAAAAACGGATCCATGTAACTGATATGAATACAGCCCTTTTTCATCAAGCTGATTTCGTCTTTCGGGGGCTTCCGTAACCGGAGCACCATATCCGCTTCGGCTAACATCTTTTTGCGATCCTCAACAATTTTGACCCCAACTTGGGTATATTGGTCATCCGAGAAATGAATCCCAGCACCCAGCCCGCGTTCAATGTAAACTTCTGCCCCCTTTTTGACCAACTTACCGGCATTTTGCGGGATCATCGGGATGCGTGATTCCTCCGGATGGGTTTCCTTCGGGATAAAAATCTTCACAGCCGCTACCTCCTTGCTAAAAGTGAATAAAAATAATGGCTTAAATTTAGGTTGGACTTGTGAAAAGAAAAACCGGCTTAAAACGCCTCAAACGATGAGATAAATTAAAAAAGGCAGACCTCCCTAAACAGGTGTCCACCTCCGTATATTATTTTTCATTTAAAATAGAAAAAATGATAGCAATGATGACCCCAATGATGATAATCCCCAAGATGCCAATCATTTGTTATCCTCGGCTATCATTTCATCCCAAGCTTGCCACGCGCGTCGCACGTGCGGAATGGTGATCGAACCCCCCACCACTACGCCAACGGTGAGTGCTTCTTCCAATTCTTCACTGCTGATACCACATTCATAGCATTGAATCAGATGGTATAAAATGCAATCATCACAGCGGAGAACCAGCGATGCTACCAACCCGAGCAATTCTTTAGTTTTTTTGGGTAGAACGCCATCTTCATAAGTGTGATGATCGATGTTGTAAAAGCGTTTGATGTTTTTGCCGGCATATTTCATCACGATGTCATTGAGATGTGCCCGGCTCGCGGTAAATTCGTCCACTCGTTTGGACATGATACATTCCCGATTGAATCAGATAAATCGACGTTAAACTCCTTTGTATTTAATGAATTAGCGATTTTTCGTCAAGACCTATTTTCACCTTTTAAAAATAAAAACGGGGCACACGAATGCGCCCCATTAATTTCATCCGTTGGATGTTGTCGATCTTACAATTGAGCCAATTCACCACCGACAGTTGTCCAACCGGCAATGCCTTCTTTATAAATAACAACGTTGGTGTATCCCATTTTGTTGAGATGTGCCGCCAACTTTTCGCTGGCGGGACAAGCGGCACTGCCACAGTAGGTTACTACCAGTTGGTCTTTGTCTGGTAGTACCTTTTGGATTTCTGCCATTGTGGATTTGTCGGTGAGTTCCTTAGCCCCCGGAATATGACCGGCTTTTTTGCAATCCTCTGCGGTATCACAACCGCGGGCATCCAAAATTGCCATCGTCGTGTTGGCATTGTGCATTGCCATAAATGCCGTGGTGTTGATAACCGGTAATTCGTTGGAGTGGTCTTCATCGAACCAACCGGCAATCCCTTCTTCGTACACTACCACGTTTTTATAGCCCAGTTTGTTTAGATGTGCCATTAACTTCTTGCTTGCCGGGCACTTAACGCTAGAGCAATAGGCAACGACCAACTCATCCTTGGAGGAAATAACGTTTGCCACCTCTTCGGCAGAGGCGCCCGCTGTTAGGGTTTGGGCATTGCCAATCCGGCGACCATCATCATATTTTGCTGAGCGGGCATCGATGAGGGTCATGTCCACATTTGTTGCCATCATCAGTTTCAATGCGGCGGTATTGATCTGTGGAATACCAATCTTGACATTTTCAACCTTTGCAGACGAACTGCTACATGCAGACTTTGTCGCACTACACGCACTTGCCGTTTTTTTGGCGCCACTGCACGCCGATGCTTTGGTACCACAACTGGGTCCGGCTAAAACCAACGCGGGAACCGCGGTTAAAGTGAAAATCGCCAGACCGGCAATTAAGTTTTTAAAACGCACGGAAATACCTCCATTGAGAGTGGGTGAGAAAAACAAAAAGTTCTTTGAGCTACAACAACGCTTTGATGGCTTCCAGAACTTCATCATAATTGGGTTCTTGGGAAACTTCTTTCACCAGTTGAATATATCGAATGGTGCCATCTGGATCGATAACGAACACGGTCCGGGCTAACAAGCGCATCTCTTTAATCAATACCCCGTATGCTTCGCCAAATGCGGCATCCCGATGATCGGAGAGAGTCGTTAGCCGATCCACTCCTTCCGCACCGCACCAGCGTTTTTGGGCAAACGGCAAATCCATACTGATGGTTAAAATCTCAACCTCATCAAATTCGGTTGCCATTTCATTAAACCGGTGCGTTTCGCGGCTACAAACCGGTGTATCCAGCGAAGGTACCGCGGAAATAACAACGATTTTACCTTTAAAATCCGACAAATGAACCGGTTGCAAGTGGATATCGATTGCCGTAAAATCCGGGGCTTTATCGCCGACATTTACCGGTGTTCCCGTCAAGGTCACTGGATTTCCTTTCATCGTGACCAAGCCGGGGCGATCTTCTGCCTGACTCATACCACTGACCATCAGTAAAGTGATCAGAACGGGTATAAACCGCTTCATCCTGGAACCTCCATTTCCCATTAGAGTACGCTTTTAACAGCGGCAATAACGTCATCGTAATTGGGTTCTTCAGCAACTTCTTTGACCAGTTGGATGTACCGAACAATACCCTCTTTGTCCACAACGAAAACACAACGGGCAAGCAGGCGTAATTCTTTGATTAGCACCCCAAAGGCTTCCCCAAAAGCGGCATCTTTATAGTCGGACAAGGTTTGGACGTTCTCGATACCGGCGGCGCCACACCAGCGCTTTTGCGCGAAAGGTAAATCCATGCTGATGGTGAGCACCACCACGTCATCGCCGAGAGATGTGGCATATTCATTAAATTTACGGGTTTCGGCATCGCAGACCGGGGTATCCAGTGACGGCACCGCGGAGATAATTATTGTTTTGCCTTTAAAACTCGATAAGTCAACGGGTTGTAGCCCATTATCCAGGACGGTCACCGCCGGAATCGTATCCCCTACTTTGATTTCATTACCGGTTAGCGTCAGCGGGTTGCCTTTCATAGTTACTGCTGCAGGACGATTACTCATTGGATTAGCCCTCCAATTGGAAATAGTATTTAAAAAAACGTTAATAGATGAATTAGTTAGTGCGTGGTTTATAAATAGGCAAACGGTACACCTAAGTCAAGATTTAAACCATCACGAAACCATAACATTTGCGATAATATCGGCCATTACTCACTTGGTAAAAAAATTGCGACAGTCTGGGCGAGGAGAAACCTACAAAAATGGATATTAATTTCTTTGCCGTTTATTGATGAGGGTTTGGTATATGAACAGACGGATTTTTCTTTTGGTGATTATCGTGTTGGGTGGTGGTATGATGGGTATTTTTGCCTACATTGCGGGGGGAATTGCGCAGACAGTATCCTATAGTGCTCACGCTGGACCATATCCGGTAGAAGTACTGTTGCAAGAGTGGTATGATGCCAAACGGGATCGCATGATACCCGTAAAGATTTATTATCCGGATGGTGATCAATCCTTTCCGGTTATTATTTTTTCGCATGGTTTAGGAGGATCACGCCGGGGCTACCAGTACTTAGGCGAACATTGGGCAAGTCATGGCTTTGTGAGTGTCCATATCCAGCATCCGGGGAGCGATGAAGCTTTACTGGAAAATCCAGTAATGGCACGCACGAAGGCACGTAAGGCGGCAAAAGACCCTCAAAATTTAATCAATCGACCTAAAGATGTCCATTTTGCAATTGATGAACTCCTGCAACGAAACCGCAATGAAGAGTCCTATTTGTACGGGCATATCGACCCAGACCGGATCGGCGTTGCGGGGCACTCATTCGGGGCATATACCGCGCTGGTGACTGCCGGACGCACCTTTACGGACAAACAAGGGCATACCATTGACCTAAGTGACCCCCGCGTTAAAGCGTGCTTGGCGATGAGTCCACCTGCCCGAACATTGAAAGAAGACCGCCCCACCTATGCCACGTTTAACCGTCCCTGCTTCCACATGACGGGTACTCGTGATGATAGCCCTATCGGGAAGACAACAGCGGCACAACGCCGCATCCCATTCGATGCGATTTCTGCCCCCGACCAGTATTTAGTCACGTTTACGGATGGTGACCATCAGATTTTTTCCGGACGGGTAACGATTCGGAATCCGGCAGATCGGAAAGACCCGATTTTTCAATCGTATATCAAAATGGCATCCACGGCGTTTTGGGATGCCTATCTGAATCAAAATGAGCATGCCAAGCAGTGGTTACAAGGCTCATTTCAAAAAATTTTGGGCGCTGATGGCGTTTTTGAGCAAAAATAGGTGTTTTTTACTTGTCAAAATGCTTCGTTTCTTCTATTATTACATGGTGTGGTGGTATTAGCTAATAACATTAGTTTTTTCAGCATCTTAAATAAATTAAGGAGGGAACGATGCGTTATTATATTTTAACTGCTAGTTTTATATTGGGGCTGGTTATCAGCTTGGTCGCTTGTTCACCCCAGCAGAACACGAACCAAGCGGAACACTCTGAGGCGACTCAGACCGCCGCGGAAACAGCGAATGAAACCACCGCCGCCGTGGAAGAGACCCCAGAAGAAGCGATGGCACATAGTTATGCCATTAATGTGGATGAGGAAGGACGAGCATTGCATGGCTATGACCCCGTTGCATACTTTACCAATGGTGAACCCCAAGCCGGTGACCTGCAATTCACTGCCACTTGGAATGGCGCAACGTGGTATTTTGTTAATGCCGAAAATCGAGATGCCTTCCTTGAAAACCCAGAAAAATATGCGCCGGCGAATGGAGGTTATTGCACCTTTGGGGTAGTCCTCGGAAAAAAATTTGATGGAGACCCCAATGTGTGGTCAATTTACAATGAAGACCTATTTGTATTTTTGAACGAAGAGGTAAAAGAGAAGTTTTTGCAGGACGTTGAAGGCAATATGGCGAAGGTTCAAGACAATTGGACATCTATTATGGATAAATCCCCGGAGGAATTAGCCGAAGAACCCGCCGAAGAAGGGGATGCCGCAAATGCGGTCGACCAAAATGAAGCCGAAGAAGAGACACCTGCAGAGACAGAATAAATGGATATAACATCATAAATGGATATAACATCCTGACCCCCCAATAGTGCTGTACCAGCATACCTGATACAGCGCTATTTTTTATAGCCTCCAATGTATGGTTTTATGAAACGTCCACACCTGAAATTAACCTACCAGTTTTCGCTATTAGCCGGAATTACACTGTTCATTATGCTGGGGCTTGCCGTGCTCAATGTCCAAGATCGGATCAAAATAAACGCAATTCTACACGAGCAAGACCAACTCTTCCGCATTAAAAAACAGTTAGCTGATATTGAACGGGAAACCCTCCGGGCACGGATTGATGAAACCCAATTGGTCAATACGGCGAACCCGCGCTATTTCCAAAGTTTTCAGAATCGATTAAATTATGTTCAAAAAACTTCAACCCAGTTGGCGGATACCATCCATGATGATGACCTTCATTCTGATATTGAGCGGACGTTAAAAGTTCTTGCCACATATCAAAAATCGGTATCCATTACGTATGATGTACAGCGCCGGATCGGATTGATCGATACGGTTGGGATTATTCCCAAACTCCAACATCTTGACCGGGAAATTACGCAGAAACTGGATCAAGCGAATCTCCCAGAGTTACGCACGGCATATACCCGGATACAACTGTCTGAAAAGGATTTTATCAATACCCTAAACATGAAATTGGCAGATGAGGTTTTAGAGCAGTTAACCGTATTGAAACAGCGCGTCCGCACAAGCTCTCTACCCGTGGCGCTTCGCCAATCCCTATGGGATGAACTCCACCAATACGAAACCACCGTACAGAAAATGGTGCATGGCGTAGTGGAACTCGAATTGGCAACCGCCGAGAATAGTTTGCAATTTGATCGGATTTCCCCCATAATTGCCAAAAGCCAGATGAAGATTGATCGCTTAATCAATCAAACAGCAGACCGGCTCATTCAACAACGGCACCGCTCTGTTTATCAAACGATAACGATTTTTGCCGTGACATTCGCGGTGCTGTCTCTGTTTCTTATTTTTCAAATTCGGAGTGCCCAGCAATTGGTTAAACGACTGAAACATTTAGCCAGAGGAATGCAGGAAGTGGGCGCCGGAAATTATGAGCAGATTCAGGAACTTCCCCAAGGAAATGATGAAATTGGACTTTTAACCCAAACGTTTCGTCAAATGTCGGAACAAATTCAGGCACAGATCGACACGATCGAGCAGGAACGGCAGAATGCTGAAATCGCGAACCGTGCCAAATCTGCCTTTTTGGCAAATATGAGCCATGAAATTCGGACGCCCATGAACGGTGTGATTGGCATGACCAGCCTTCTGCTAGAGACGGAATTAACAGCAGAGCAATATGATTATGTAAATACAATTCGGATCAGTGGGGAAAGCCTTTTGACGATCATCAATGATATTTTAGATTTTTCCAAAATTGAATCCGGGCATATGGCGTTGGAAGAGTACCCGTTTGAATTGCGAAATTGCGTGGAAGAAGCATTAGAACTGCTTTCGTTTAAAGCGGCAGAAAAGCAGATCGATTTGCTCTATCTAATTGAAAACAACGTTCCCCCATTTATCAAAGCGGATATTACCCGTCTTCGCCAAATCCTCGTTAATCTGTTGGGAAATGCAGTCAAATTTACGGAAAAAGGCGAGGTACTGGTCACGGTGACATTGGTGGAATACCGGCAAAACCTTGCCGAAATCCAGTTTTCGGTGAAAGACACCGGGATTGGTATTCCAGAAGAAGGAAAAGCAAAATTATTCCGCGATTTTTCACAGGTGGATGCATCGACCACACGAAAATATGGCGGTACCGGACTGGGGCTTGCCATTAGCAAGCGGCTTGTCGAACTCATGGGAGGTCGAATTTGGGTCGAAAGTGAGGTGGGTGTGGGTTCAACCTTTTCGTTTACCATCCAAGTCCCCGTCGCCAAAGGACAACCCCGCAAGTACCTGAATCAATATGTACCAGAACTGAAAAATTTCCGCCTTTTGATTGTGGATGATAATGAAACGAATCGCCGGATTCTACGAGATCAATGCCTCCATTGGGGTCTGATCCCCGAGCTGGCGGCTTCTGGCGCCGAAGCGCTCCACCGGTTGAAAACCGACCCACCGTATGACCTCGCGATTTTAGATATGCAGATGCCCGAAATGGACGGAATCCAGCTCGCTCAGGCGATTAAAGCCATGAAACTGGAAAAATCACTGCCGTTGATTATGCTCAGTTCGGTCGGTAAACCCGACCACGCAGCAGATTTATTTGAACATTGCTTATCGAAACCGGTTCGCCAATCAACCTTGTTTGATATTCTGATAACCGTTTGTAGCAAACATCAAGTTCCCCAACGGCAAGTATATGCGAAACAGCAAACGGACATTTCACCTGCAAACACACAGATTAAAATTTTGGTGGCAGAAGACAACACGGTCAACCAAAAAATTGCTCTGAAAACGCTGGCGAAACTTGGGTATTCTGCCGATATTGCTGCCAATGGATTAGAGGTGATCGATGCCTTAAAAAGACAGCCGTATCACCTTGTTTTTATGGATGTTCAGATGCCGGAAATGGATGGATTAGCCGCCACCCGCCATATTATTGCCGAATGGGCTGAAAATCGGCCCAAAATTATCGCCATGACCGCCAATGCCATGAAAGAAGATCAAGAAGAATGCTTGAAAGCCGGTATGGATGACTATATCAGTAAGCCCTTTTCCATCCAAGCCTTAAAAGATATTATTCAAAAATGGAGTTGATCAAATATGGATTATGTGCTAAACTCCGGCTACTCCATTTTTAGTTTAAGCATAAACGTTGAGCCAAATTCTTAACTTTTTTGGAAGGGAGGCTTTTATGTACATGCGAGTGTGCCTTATCAGTTTCATGGTCTTAGTCGTGACGCATTTAGCGGGAGCAAATCCGGTTGCGGACCTCGAAAAAGGGGCAACCGAAGGTAATTTGGCGTTAGTCAAACAAGCGTTCTCGGATAGTACTGTTACAGTGCCAGTTGACACCACGTTCAAATATGGACGTACCGCGCTAATGATTGCGGCAAATCGGGGACATGCGGATGTGGTTGCCTATCTACTGGATCAGGGTGCCAACATAGAACATACAGACCGGAATGGTGATACCGCCTTGTTGCTGGCAACGTACCACCCGAAAGTGGTTCAACTACTGATTGAACGAGGAGCCAATATCAATCATCAAAATAATGCGGGGATCACCACCCTGATGAATGCCGCTTCGTTTGGCAAAGTCCCTACGGTCAAACTCCTGCTCAAAGCGGGTGCGGATACCGAATTAAAAGGAAAAGCGGGTGAAACTGCCTTGATGTTTGCGGAATTGCAGCAACGGGGCGAAATTATACGTATGCTGAAAGCCGAACAAAAAAAGAAAACCTCCCTGACGACCCCTTCCGTAGATATGTGGCAAGCAGTAAAAGCAAACAACATTAAACTGGTAAAGAGCGTCTTAGAGAAAGGGTACGATACCAATAAACCCAACGCTCAAGGCGAAACATTGTTGATGGTCGCCGCACAAACCGGAAATACCGGAATGATTAAACTTTTATTGGAAAACGGCGCCGATCCGTCATTAAAAAATAAAGAAGGGCATACGGCTTATGATTTGGCGCAAACCGCCGGTCATGAGGATGTTTTGCCGCTCTTAGAAATCAACCAAGATGCCCCAGCAGAGGAAGCAAGCCCTCCGGCTGAAGAGACCTCGGCTGAAGAAACACAAGCTCCCGCTGGCAAATGATAGTTGACGTGATCTTATACGGCAGTATTATTTTGGCGGCGTTTGTTATCGGTTTGGTGGTGTTGGATAAGGTGCGCTCCAAAGGCATTGACCGCCCCGATTATGGTATCCCGTTAACGGCGAATTCCGCCGAACAGGAGCAAATGCACCGCCTCGTGTTTGAACGGGCAGAGCACAAATGTGAATTTTGCGCCGCTCCCTCCAACCGGATTTACCGGATCAACCCACCCAAACACCCGGAGATGTACCACCTAGACGACCTATTAGCGATTTGCGAAGGATGTTACCGCAAACTGACCGGGCGAAATGAAAAAAATATCCCGCCGCACTCGTCAATTTTATATGTGCGGCGGGTTTTCGCGCGAAACCGAACCTATTTTTTAGATGTGAAGGAAACCCGTCACGGTATGCAATATCTGGTCATTCGTGAAACCAAAAAAGTCAAAGAGAAGTACGAAGAACAAAAAGTGATCGTCTTTGAAGAGGATTTTGACGCCTTTTTTGAAAATTTGTTCAAAATCATTCCGAAATTGAAGACCAAATTTACCAACGAGGCGCAACAATGGATCGATGGGTAAACACGATCCCGCTGGAAACCTTAACCTTTCAAATCCAACACAAATTTATTACTTTCCGGGATGCGACCTCGCATCTTTGCTTGTAGTACTTCCAGATAGGTATCAAACGCATCGTTGCCGAAGCAGACAAAAATGACCCGTTTGATTTCAGGGTGTGCTTTCAGGAATTCAAACACGATCTGCATGGCAATCCATGTTGCCCGTTCCAGCGGAAACCCGTAAGCACCCGTACTGATGGCCGGAAAGGCAATACTTTCCACACCGTGCTCCAGCGCCACTTCCAAACTGCGACGATAGGCATTTGCCAACAGTTCATCTTCGTTATGATTACCACCTTTCCAGACGGGACCTACGGTATGAATCACGTACCGGGCTTTCAGATTATACCCTTTCGTAATTTTAGCATCACCGGTTTTACAACCCCCGAGGGTTTTGCACTCTTCGAGCAATTGGGAACCCGCAGCACGATGAATTGCCCCATCGACACCACCACCCCCAAGCAGACTTTCATTGGCGGCATTGACGATGGCATCCACATTTTGCAACGTGATGTCCCCTTGTGTAATTGAGATTCGATCCAACATAATGTCCTCCACGTTAATAGATAAATGGGTGAGAAGCCTTTACATCGTAACAGCTTACTGTAGCAGAATTGGAAGGCACTGTCAATCTCAAAAACCCCAAAATTGGGAGGCAGGTCTCGCAGCTTGAAACCGGTACGGTGCACGTTCCAACCGGATTTTTATTTACGCTTGACAATCCACCTGGCACATATTAGACTGCAAAATCCCCTCCCACGTGAATTTAATCCCCGATCCCCGTTCAGTACCTTCACCAGAAAAAGGATTTTATACCGCAAATTTGGCGTACCTATTACCTTTCACTATTGGTTTAAAGGAGTCTCCCATGCCTGCAAAATTGAACATCTTTATTGTGTTTCTAATCACCGCGTTTCTCATTGAACTGTTCCCACCAAATCTGATCGCTCAACAGCGCGTGGATTGGGAAGCGTTCCCCGATTACATCAAAGAGCGGAATTCATTCCAACGGATTAAGCACTTTTACCAGCAACGGGAATTTCTGGACGGTACGCTTCCGTTGAATACCTACTGGGAAGCCCGAGACGCCGAAGTCCGGCGCTGGGGTGACGGCGGCAACCTGCGTACGCTGGATTGGGAAGCGGTCGGTCCAGCCGGAATCATCTCCACCTGGCCCCCCCAGTGGGGGGTAAATAGTGGGCGTTGCCGGGGATTAGCCGTGCACCCATTTGACCCCAACATCGCCTATATTGGCGCCGCTGCCGGGGGTATCTGGCGCACCACCGATGGCGGTGAAAGCTGGGAAGACATCGGTTATAGCCTTGAATCCCTGACGTTTGGCGCGATTGCCATCGATCCGGTCGAACCAAATATTATCTATGCCGGTACGGGTGAAGTCGCCGCGTTTAGCAACAGCACCTTATTTGACGGGCGCGGGATGTTTAAGTCCACCGATGGCGGTGATAGTTGGGAACATATTGACGCCTTTGGCACCCAAACCCATTTTGGGGATATAGCCGTTTCACCACATGATAATTCCGTTGTCTTGGCAGTGTTGGGCAGTGGTTACGCCCGGCTGGGTGACCTACCCAATGAGGGACTGTGGCGAAGTGAAGATGGCGGTGAAACGTGGGATCAGGTGATTGCCGAGGGCAATGGGTTCGATCTACTCTGGCATCCGGCGTATGAAGGCGTCGTATATGCCACGGTGGGAAGTCGATTCTATTATTCAGATGATTTTGGCCAAAGCTGGACCCGCCGGACAACGGGCATGGCAAGCGGTAGCCGCATTCAAATTGACCTCCATTATACCGAAGACGTGACCACGATTTATGCGGTATTGTACAACGGTAGTACGCTCGCCTTCAAATCAACAGATGAAGGTGAGAACTGGACTCAGATTTCCGAAGGCGTCCCCTTGGGTGGAAATTATGGTGGTGGATGGTTTGATCAAGGGTGGTACGACCTCTCCATTGGGGTTGACCCTTCAAATCCCGATCATGTTTTGATCGGCAATGTGGAGATTCACCGTACCATCGATGGCGAAAACTTCAGCCCCGTCCGTACCGGCGGTCAGAGTAGCGCGTGGGACAGCCCCATGCACGTGGATTATCACAAAATTGTCTTTTCACCCTCGAATCCCAATGTGATCTATGTGGGTTCGGATGGCGGCGTTTTTCGGAGTACGGATGGGGGCACGACGTGGCACCATCGCAACAACGGCATCAATACCGTTCAATATTACCGGATGGCATCTCATCCTACCGATCCCTTGTTTATGATCGGGGGGGCACAAGATAACGGTAATTACCGCACCTTGGATGGTGGCGCTACGCCTTGGGGACTGGTAACTACCGGCGATGGGATGGAGTGCTTTATCGATCATACCGAGCCAAATTGGGTTTATATGGCAACGCAAAACGGCAATTTAATGCGGAGTTCCCAAGGCGGCGCATTTTCCTCGTTTCAAAATATCAGTATTGGCAATGGCGCTTGGACGGCACCTTACTTTATGCACCCGACGGTCAATACGACTATCTACTCCGCGACAAACCGCCCCTATGTCTCGTATGATCGGGGCGATACATGGCAACCCATGGGCGACCTGACCCTCGGCACAGTGACCGCCTTTGCCCAATCTCGCGCGAACCCCAATCATCTGATGGTTGGAAATGCCACCAGCGTTTTTCTGACCACCGATCATGGCGAAACGTGGTCGAATAATCTGGTTAACCGACCGGGACTCCCCGATAACAGCCAAGTTTCCCGGCTATTTTTACATCCGGTGGAAGAAAACACCCTGTTCATTGTCTATTCCAGCTTTGCCGAGGGGGAAAAGCTCTTCCGCAGTACCGATCTCGGGGTCACATGGGAAAATGTCAGCGGGGATTTGCCCAATGTGCCGGCAAATGACGTGTTTATCCCGTACAATAATCCGTTGGTCTGGTTTGTTGCCAATGATTTAGGGGTGTACACCTCCGAAGATTCCGGACAAACATGGGTCCGGGAGACCGGTCTTCCATACGTTCCTGCCATTGATTTTGACTATTTTTCACATGAAACCACCCACCTGATCCGCATTGGCACGCACGGCCGGGGCGCATTTCAGGCGGAATTACCGATCCCCAGCGGTATTGTCCGCGGTACGGTTGTGGACGAAAGCGGTGAACCCATCTCCGGCGTACGGATTCAATCGGCTGGAACATTTGATTATTTCCAAACCACAACGGATGATCAAGGGTTTTACGAACTGCCGCAAGTGCTGGAAGGCACATATACCCTGACCGCCAGCAAATTTGCCTACGCCGATGCTGTCAGTGAGGAATTTACGATCACAGTGGATGAGGAAGTGATCATCGATTTTGAAATGTCCCTGCTACCCACCGGCACACTCAACGGCTCGGTCATAGAAGCATACACCGCTACCCCCCAACCTCTCAGCGGTGTAGAAGTCGCAGTGGTAGGCACGCCGCTGATTCCGGTATTGACCGGCGATGATGGGCAGTACCAGATCACCAATATCCCCATTGGAGAGTACACCGTCCAAGCCATCAACTATGATTATCTCTCCGAACAATATCATTTTACCATGACCGCCGG
The DNA here is from genome assembly GCA_003697105.1 of Gemmatimonadota bacterium. Classification (GTDB taxonomy): domain Bacteria; phylum 4572-55; class 4572-55; order J002; family J002; genus J002. The sequence continues at coordinate 20,632 of RFFQ01000090.1, forward strand.
CGCTGAGGTCACCCGGGACTTTGAACTGATCCCGATCTATAGTTTTGAAGAAGGTCCCGGTGAATATCAGGTTGATGGGCTGTGGGAATGGGGGCAACCCCAATCCAGCGGTGGGCCCGACTACGCCTATCATGGGGATAACCTTTTCGGTACGGATTTGGACGGGATGTTTACGGGACCAGACAGCATGAATCTGTTTACCAGTAGTTACACGCTGGAAGCCGACGACCCCCCTTACGAACTCAGCTTTTATCACTGGTTAGAATGCCTGCGGAACTGGTCGGGGGGTCAGGTGCAAATTTCCACCGATCAAGGGGACACATGGGAGTTGATCTATCCTGAAGAAGGGTATGATTTTGAGCGCGTGGTCGGTTTGGGACAGACCCCCGGTTACACCTCCGCCGAAGGGGAGTGGCGTTTCGCCCAGTTTGACTTGAGTGATTACGCCGGAGAAGAGGTTATGTTTCGCTTCTGGTTCGGCGCATACGCCCGCCCACAGGAGATGCGTGGCTGGTTTATCGATCATCTGGTGGTAAAAGGTCAACGAAATCTGGGAATCGTCAGCGTCCAGCCGGAAATTTACCACACTGCCACACCACAACAGTATGACTTAGCACAAAATTACCCCAACCCCTTTAATCCCAAGACGACGATCCGCTTTGCCTTACCTCAATCTGAGCGGGTACAGGTGCAGATTTATGATATTCAGGGACGGTTGATCCGCACCTTGCTGGATGAAGTGCGCGAAAGCGGCTATCACGCCATCGAGTGGGACGGCACGGATGCACAGGGTAGTGTGACACCTTCCGGGGTTTATCTGTACCGCCTCCAGACCAGCACGTGGCGCCAGACAAAATCGATGGTGCTGTTGCGTTAAGCCCTGACCAAATAATGAATTGAAAAAGCCCCGTGAACTCACACGGGGCTTTTTTTGGTATGGATAGGGTCACACTTGGGGTGCTATTCGTTGATTTTGGCTTCAATGGCGGCGATCAACTCCGCAAAACCGGATTCCGTATGGGTCTCAGGAGTTAGCGCGTTCATATCCGCTAAAATATCAACCAAACGGGACATAGTTGCCCGAATTTCGGTGTATAAATCCATTGATTCCCGGATACCCTGCAAATTTGCCGCATTGACATCTTTCATCGCTTCATCCAATGCGGTGATCTCGTGTTCCCAATATTTGATATAGTTCAGTCGCGCCACCGGTTTGTAGATTTGGGCATCTTCCAGAACAATCGGGAAAATCCGGTCATAAAAATCGCCATTTTTGGCTATTTCGATTAGTTCAAACATGCAATTTTCGGATTTCAGATATTTATCGCTGATGATAACGATCACGGCTTTACCGCGTCCAATTTCGCGCATGAAATCCCGAATGCGTCCTTTAAATCCCAAATTTCGTTTATCCCGAATCAAGGGAATCTCCCGTGCAACGAGGGCTTGCTCAATGCGGTCTGCCATTACCTCACTTTCGCCACCCCACGCATAGGAGATGAAAATTTCCCTCTGATGCGACGCTTGCGGAGCTGGGGCAGACTCCACCGCCACCGTCCCAGAATCTCCGGCAAGCGTCTTTTCGTATGCCGCCATTTTCTTGGCGTTACCGGCGTCGAGTTTAATCCCAAACCGGTCAATATCCTTTTTGGCTTCTTGGATTTGATAGTTCAATTTGAATTTGATGGCAGTATCCGTTTCCACCAAATAAGCCTCCAGTAATCGCCGTAGTTTCTCATTCATCAATTTATCCATCGGTTGCTCCTTCTCAGGGGGAATGGGGATTTATGTTTTCTTGACTTTATGCGGAATAACCAGCGATGGGCACATCGTTTAGGGGAAGGTTCACCGGTCTAAAATCTCACTTTCGGGGTTGTGGGTTTTCAACTGGGTTTTGGCGATCTGTGGATTTCGCACGGCATAACAATACACGCAACCTTGCGGGCAGGTATCGTAAGCGCCAATATCTTTGGCGGCAAAACAGCCGCAAGCATCCCGGTGCGGCTTAGCCGGCGCATAAAGTTCCCGTCCGGCAATGTCACTCAGACGATGCAGGTCAATGCAACGGGCATCCCGAATCTGGCCAGCTACAAATTGTCGTTGGGCACAGATGGAAAATTTCATGCCGCAGGAATCGGCGATCCGGGCAAGTTCATCCGCCAATTCTCTTTTGATGCCGTCTGGCGGGTCGTGCCAGGTAAAGCCGTGTTGGGTGGCGGCATAGTTCAAGTTTCGTTTTGATTTTCGATAAATCTGGGCGAAGGAAATCACAACTTCATCCACCTGACCTGCCAATGTGCGGGCGAAGTGGGTAAAGGTATGCCGGTGCTTCTCAACGGTCGTCAAGGAGGAAAAGAGGATGGGGTCATAGCGCCAGACCACCGCTCGTGTGCCATACGTCCGGCAGAGCATTTGGATCTGCTCGATGGCGTGTTTGGGGGCAATCACCGCGGGTTCTAACGGGCGAGGATAGCCAGTTAGGGTAAATTGCAAATAAAACGGATAGCCACGCCGGGCGACTTCGTGCAGATGATCCGTAAATGGCGCCACATTCCGCGTCCAAAAGACAAAACCGGTGACATCCTCCTGCTTGAGACTCACCGTGTAAATTTGCCCGCCATACGGATTGACCATCTTACAATATCCGGCGTCCAACCGTCGCCGGAACCAATTGCCATAGAATGCCGGAATGTCCGTTTTGTAGGAAACCGATATAATCAAAGTAACCCCTCCCCCGAAAATAAATTTAAGACCGCCTACAACGACCCAATATAATCGGAAACCCGAAAAAAAACATGGATTTTTTCATGTGCGGCAACCGTGTACACCGGTGCGAATGCACTTGAGCATTACTACCGGGATTTGGGCTTGACAACGCTCTTAAATTCAAGTTATTATCCCTATTGCGTTAGGCAAACATCCCTTTTTGAAAGGCTTGGTTATGTTCCAGTGGTTGATCGTACTCGTAACTCTCCTTCCCACATTACCCGCGCTTGCCGTACCGGCAACAGTAACCCCTGAAAGCCGCGCCGATACCACCCACGCACGCCATATCGCCCTGAATATTCCCGTAAAAGGGTACGGTTTGAGTATCGGCAATTCCGAACGGTGTACCGGTATTCGGATCAATGCCGTGGACCATCAGGTCACAGCGGTTAATGGAGTCAATTTGACTTTATGGAAACCGGAACAGAACCCGGACGCTGAAATTCAGGGCATTGCCTTGGCGTTGGTGGGGCAGGAAGTCGCCCGGGTAAGCGGGATTTCGGTTGGCGGATTGGGAAGCGTTGCGAACACCATGCAGGGCATTGCCGTCAGTGGATTGGGTACTGTCAGTAACGAGCAATGGGGCATTGGGCTTGCCGGATTGGGTTTTGTCTCGGATAACTTCACCGGAATCGGCATTGGAGGATTCGGTGCGGTTACCGGTAAGATGACCGGGATTCTCATCGGGGGATTCGGGGCGGTAACAGATGATGGGCGCGGTGTGCTAGTTGCCGCTGGCGGTTCCGGGATAGACCATTTCAGCGGGATAGCCGTTAGCGGGCTGGGTATGGGTGCCAGCCGTCTTCACGGATTAATCCTTGCCGGGATCGGGTTAGGGAGTGAACATCTCCGCGGGTTGACTCTGGCGGGTATTGGTGTGGGTGCAGAGACCATTACCGGGCTTACCTTGACCGGCGCCGGCGTGGGAGCACGAGAGGTACGCGGGCTAACATTCGGTACGGTGGGGGTGGGCGCAGAGACGATTCGGGGAGTGACGCTTGCCGGTGGTAAAATCAAGGCATATGATGTCTCCGGAATGGCGATCAGTGTCTTCAATCATGTGAAACACCGGCAAACGGGCTTGACCATTGGTATTTTGAACATTGCTCACCAGCTAAACGGCGTACAACTGGGGCTATTCAATTACGCCGGCAATAACCCCGGTTGGGCACGATTTTTACCGCTCATCAATGCACATTTATAGATGAAATTGGATGCAAAACCCTAAAAGTCTTGAAGAACTTTAGGGTCTTAAAAGGAGACTTTACGAAACATCGTTTTATTGGCTCTGATCGCAACCCGTTCATGACCGGCACCCGTGCGTGGTCACAAGTTGATTTTTCCCAACAACTCGCCGGTTGGATGCCGGATCAACTCCAGCGGGACAACTGGCGTGCAGAACAATTTTTTGAGGGTACTCAGGGCGTCATTGTTTGGGGTGCCGCTACTGAAGAAACGGACGAAGATGAATACGATTTCAACGAAAATATGGCGGGTGGAGTTGGGGAGTTTAGGAGTTTGGGAGTTGGGGAGTTGGGGAGTTTGACGAGTTTGGCGAGTTTAGGAGTTGGGGAATTACATGAACCCCTAAATCCTAATCCCTAAATCCTGATTCGGGAGTTTTGGGAGTATCGTATCACCTTACTACAAGGAGCTTAAATGCAACTGGAACGCATTCAACAATTAATTCAGGAAATCTGGGATACGGTTAACACCAGCGATGATCTGAATCAGTTTATCGAAACATACGGTGCGGAACTGGACCCGGATTTTTTGGTCGGAATCGAGATGATTATCGCCGATATGCTAAAAGAAGGTGAAGATGAAATGGCGGCTTACTTTGAAGAGATTTATGATCGTTTAGAAGCCATCATTTCTACCAAACACCCTACACCGGAAACCTCCACCAGCGTAAAAAAAGCGATTGAACTGGTGCGCATTGTACTGGAAGAAGTCAATGATATGGATGAACTGGATCAGTTTGTGGAACAATACTACGACGACTTCAATGAGGCATTTTTTGCTGTGTTGGATTATCTCATCCAAGAAGAAAACGAAAGGGATAATGTCGAACAGTCCGTTTTTTATCAGGCAGTTAAGGAAGAAATTTCGTTACGTCTTGGGTTAAATATCGCGTAAAACTAACAAAGCCCTAATTAAATACTAATATTGTCGGGTAAATAGGGTAACTAAATCCGGTATGAACCGGAGCGTTAATCCAATTCGGCGGATTTACATCCGTAAGTTTGTGTCTTTTTTTAAGGAGTTTCCCTATGTACAAGTGGTTTAATCTCATTACCTTAGCGGTGTTTTCAATAAGTTTGATTTCCGCAGATGGGGTCATCAAAGTGGACCCCCCAATTGGTAAATATGAGAAGGTCAGCGGTATTTCCGGCAACTTGAGTAGCATTGGTTCCGATACGCTGAACAACTTAATGACGTTTTGGGCAGAAAGTTTCCGCAAGTTGTACCCGAACGTGAATATTCAGGTGGAAGGTAAAGGATCGAGTACCGCCCCGCCGGCATTGATTGAAGGTACGGCGCAATTGGGACCTATGTCCCGTCACATGAAAGCGCAGGAGATCGAAGCATTTGAAGCCAAGCACGGCTATAAACCGACTGCCATTGTGGTGGCTTTGGATGCGTTAGCGGTATATGTTCACAAAGATAATCCGTTGGAAGGACTTTCTTTGCCACAAGTGGACGCAATTTTCTCCAAAACCCGCAAAAGCGGGCATGACGATATCCAAACGTGGGGTCAAGTAGGTTTAACCGGTGAGTGGGCAAATCGCCCGATGAGTTTGTACGGGCGAAATTCCGCTTCCGGCACCTACGGCTACTTTAAAAAAGTGGCGTTATTCAAAGGGGATTTCAAAAGCACCGTCAAAGAGCAACCCGGGTCTGCCTCCGTGGTGTTGGGTGTTACCGAAGACCTCGCCGGAATTGGGTATTCCGGGATTGGTTACAAAACCTCTGGAGTCAAGGCATTGGCACTTTCTAAAACAGATGGAGCGAAAGCCTATGAACCGTCCTATGAAAATGTTCTTAGTGGGGATTATCCGTTGGGTCGCCCGTTGTTGATCTACATTGATAAAGCGCCGAACAAGCCGTTGGATCCTCTGGTTAAAGAATTTATCACCTTTGTGCTTTCTCAAGAGGGACAAGAAATCGTGGTGAAAGATGGGTATCTCCCGCTACCGGCGCCCATCATTCAACAACAACTGGAACTGCTTCAGTAAATCGACGAATCTAACCGTATCATAGCGGGTACATCACAGGGGTGTACCCGCGATTTCTTTCGTGCTCAAATTGGATATTACTCGTTATGCCAGATTCAAACATTCGCCGCGCACTGGTTGCCGATAGTATTGCCCGGTGGGTGATTATCGCCGGTGGGGTGTTCATCATCATAAGCGTGATTGCGATCTTATTTTTGATCCTCCACGTGACGTGGCCGCTGTTTCAATCCACGAAGGCGCAACCGGTGCAGGAGTTCAAGGCGTCCGGCTCACAACCGGCGGTGTTGGCGTTGGGGGTCGATGAATATCTGGAAACCGCTTTTATTCTGGATAATACCGGCTCTATTCGTATCATTGATCTGGAAACAGAGCAGATGATCGACCAGCATCGCCTCTATTCAGCGCGCCAAGATTCCCACGCGACAATTACCGGTATCGATTCATACGATAATTACATTTACAATGTGCAATGGAGCGATAGCACGTTCACGATGGAAGCGGTCAAAACGGTGGTCTCTTTTGAGGGGAGTGTCCGCCAGATTAATTATGAGTTTCAGCAATTAGCGGCATTTCCCGCCGATACATTACTCGGTATTCCCCGCCAAACGGTCGCCCGGCAATCCCCAGAAGGGGGCATCACCAAAGTGAGTTTGCTGGCAGATAACCGGTTTCATGTGACACAAGAACTCGCCGAGACAAATCTGTTTGGAATAACCACCACAACCACCTCAACCTATTTTATTGAAGATGAACTCCCTGGTGACATCGCCACATTTACTCTGGATCACTCCGGGCAAACATTATACGCGGGAACAACCAACGGTTATCTGCTACGCTGGGATTTGCGCGAACCAGACGTACCGGTGTTGCTAGATGAGATTCAAGCTTTTAATGACGGGCGCACAACCACGGCGTTGGCCCTGATGTTAGGGGATATATCGCTGGTAGTCGGCGACGAGACCGGTGAAGTCTCTATTTGGTTTCCGGTGCGCTCCCCCGCCCACAATAATCAGCGCAAGTTACACCGCATCCATACCTTGACCGCCCATGACAGCCCGGTCATCCAATTGTTACCTTCTCAACGCCACAAATCGGTTCTCAGTTTGAGCCAACAGGGAGACATCCATTTTGATCACATGACCAGTGGACGCCATATTCTAACCCTTGAGAACGACCCACCGGTTCAATTGGCGACCCTCTCGCTTCGCAGCAATGGATTACTCACCTACACCGCAAAGGGGCAAGCGGTGCTTTGGAAGTTGGAAAACCCCCACCCGGAGGCAAGTCTGAAAGCCTTTTTCGGCAAAGTATGGTACGAAAGTTATGATCAGCCGGAATATATCTGGCAATCGTCTTCTGGCAGCACGGACTTTGAGCCCAAATTTAGTCTGGTGCCGCTGATGTTTGGAACGATAAAAGGCACCTTTTATGCCATGCTATTTGCCGTACCTTTAGCCTTGTTGGGCGCTATTTATACCAGCCAATTTATGTACCCCAGTTGGCGCAAACTGGTCAAGCCTTCTGTGGAAATTATGGCAGCCATTCCCTCAGTAGTAATCGGTTTTTTGGCAGCGCTTTGGTTCGCCCCGATTGTGGAAGGTGCGGTGATTCCCATCTTTCTGTCCTTTATTATCATCCCCCTAATGGCACTGGTTGCCGTCCTATTATGGCAGTCCATTGCCTCCCAACCATCGTTCAAACAAATTGAAAAAGGCTATGAATTCATCTTGATTGTACCATTCATCTTGGTGGGGGTTTATCTGTGTTCGTGGTTGGGTCCGCTGTTAGAAGAGATGTTTTTCGCCGGTGATTTTAAGCAATGGCTGTTTGAAGAACTCAATACCCGTTACGACCAACGGAATAATATTATTATTGCTTTTGGTTTAGGATTTGCGGTTATCCCGATCATCTTTACCATTGCCGATGATGCGCTGAGTAATGTACCGCGTAGCCTCAGTGCCGCATCCTTGGCATTGGGTGCCAGCCGCTGGCAAACCGTTTGGAAAGTGGTGTTACCTTCTGCCAGTCCGGGCATCTTTGCCGGGGTGATGATCGGTTTTGGGCGAGCTATTGGCGAAACAATGATCGTGCTGATGGCAACCGGTAATACCCCGATCATCGATTGGAGTATTTTTAACGGTATGCGCACCCTTTCGGCGAATATCGCCGTTGAAATCCCGGAGGCCCCCTTTAACGGGACACTTTACCGGGTACTCTTTTTATCTGCCGTGATTCTGTTTGTCTCCACGTTTATTATCAACACGGCTGCAGAACTCGTGCGGCAGCGGTTGCGCAAAAAATACGGACGATTTCAGTAAACATCATAAAACCATTCGACCTTTCCCCGTTGAGTGAGTGAAATAAATGAATACCTTTTGGCGACAAGGTGAACCTTTTGTTTGGTTGACAGCAACGGCAATGACCGTCACCTTGCTCATTACCTTGACCTTGATCGGGGTTGTGATGATCAACGGGTTGGGCTATTTTTGGCCCTCTCGTCTCATTGAGTTGACCCTGACAGATGGTACGCACGTGATGGGTCGGGTCACCCAAGAAGACACGATGCCCAATGGAAGCGGGAAACGCCTGCAACTGAAAGTGGGCAATCGAGATTTATACGGCATGGACTTCCGGTGGATCAATGGGAGTGATATTCATGACCAGACCTACCCGGTGGATGCTGTCGCAGTGGAACGTATGGAATACGGCGATTTCTACGGCTATTTGCAAACCGTTACCATTCCGGGCTTGCTGAAACCCCCTGCCGACCCGTGGGATGCACTGAGCGACACCCGCCGGAAATTGCGCCGTAAAGAAAAAGAGCTAGAAGCTATCAATGCCAAGATGTCCAAACTGAATTACCGGCAACGCCAAATCCGGCTCAAGCGCCAAAAATTGGAGTACCAGAAAAAACCCCACGTGGAAATCAAAAAATTAACGGATATGGAAGTGCAACTGGGGCAAGCTTTTGAAGAAATGCTAGTGACCCACAATCAAAAAATCGAAGAACTCCGCCGGTACACGGCTACGTTTGCCGATGCCAACGGTCAGACAAAAGAAATCCCGATGGTAGATATTGTCCGGGTGTACCGCCCCAACCAGATGGGTGTGGGTGCCAAAATTGGTTTTTATGCGGGCAAGATTAAAGAGTTGCTCCTCAGCGAACCGCGGGAATCCAACACGGAAGGGGGGCTGTTCCCGGCAATTTTTGGTACGGTGATGATGGTCTTTTTGATGAGCCTCTTTTCCATGCCGATGGGGGTGATTGCTTCCATTTATTTGCGGGAGTATGCCAAAGAAGGGCTGTTTGTCCAGTTGGTGCGGATCGCCGTGAATAATCTAGCGGGGGTGCCCTCAATTGTTTACGGTGTTTTTGGGTTGGGATTTTTCGTTTATGGCGTCGGGGGTAGCATCGATCACCTCTTTTTCCCAGAGCGATTACCCACGCCGACGTTTGGCACCGGTGGCATTTTATGGGCAAGTTTAACGATGGCGTTGTTGACCGTACCGGTTGTTATTGTGGCAACAGAGGAAGGCTTAGCCGCCGTTCCACAGGGTATCCGGGAAGGATCGCTGGCGCTGGGAGCAACTAAATTTCAAACACTGATTAAGGTGGTGCTACCGATGGCATCCCCGGGGATTCTGACCGGTTTTATTCTGGCGATGGCACGGGCGGCGGGGGAAGTTGCCCCCTTGATGATCGTCGGAGTGGTCAAATTAGCACCGGCGTTGCCGCTGGATGCTAACTTTCCCTTTTTCCATTTTGATCGCAAATTTATGCATTTAGGCTTTCATATTTATGACATCGGATTTCAATCGCCCAACGTGGAAGCCGCCAAACCGATGGTGTATGTAACCACCTTACTGCTGGTCTCCGTGGTGCTTTTAATGAGTATGACAGCAATTTATCTGAGAAATAGTATCCGCAAAAAATACCAAACGGGAGCATTCTAATTATGTCGGCACCGGCACAAGCCCTACAAAAACCCCATGTGATAGATATAAAAAATCCGATTTTAACCATCGAAAACCTGAATCTATGGTATGGAAATACCCATGCCCTTAAAAATATCTCGTTATCGATCCCGCCCCAAAAAGTGACGGCATTTATCGGACCCTCCGGTTGTGGAAAATCCACCTTGTTACGCTGTTTAAACCGCATGAATGATCTGGTGGATGATGTCCGGATTGAAGGGAATTTACGGTTCGATTCTCTGGACATCAACTCTCCCACGGTGGATGTGATCGGCTTGCGCCGCCGCATCGGGATGGTCTTCCAAAAATCAAACCCGTTTCCCAAGTCGATCTACGAAAATGTGGTGTACGGGTTGCGGATTGCCGGTATTAACGACCGCAACGAGCTGGATGCAACGGCGGAACGGAGTTTGCGCGGAGCCGCCTTGTGGGATGAAGTCAAAGACCGGTTGTATGAATCCGCCTTGACACTCTCCGGCGGGCAGACCCAACGGCTCTGTATTGCGCGCGCTATCGCCGTGAATCCGGAGATTATCCTGATGGATGAACCTTGTTCCGCCCTGGATCCCATCGCAACAGCTCGCGTGGAAGACCTCATTACGGAACTCAAAGAGCGATACACCGTTGTCATTGTGACCCACAACATGCAACAAGCGGCGCGCATCTCGGATTATACCGCCTTTTTGTATTTAGGGGAATTGATTGAATACGATGAGACCGAAAAAATCTTTACGCGGCCTTCCCGCCAACAAACACAGGACTATATCACGGGACGTTTTGGTTAGTATCTTGCTGAATAACCGCAGGTCACCGTGATTTGATTTTCATTTTAATGTGTAAGGAAGTCATCCCATGGCAAAACATTTTTTTACTGAAATTGATCAAATCAAAAAAGAGATCTTAGCCCTGAGCGCCCTCGTCGAGGAGAACGTCCAACTCGCCATTAAAGCCCTACATGAACGGAATGACAAGCTGGCAAAAGAAGTGATCAAACAGGACGATATTATCGATCAAAAAGAGGTTGAAATTGAGGAAGAGTGCTTAAAAGTGATGGCGTTGCACCAACCGGTAGCGGTCGATCTGCGGTTTTTGGTCTCTGTATTGAAAATCAATAATGATTTAGAGCGCGTGGGCGATTTGGCCGTTAATATTGCCAATAAAGCGTCTTATTTTTCGCGTCACCCGGAGATCACCATCCCCATTGATTTTGGTGAGATTGCTAACAAAACAAAGTTGATGCTCAAACTGAGCCTCGATGCATTTGTCAATTTAGATGCGGAATTGGCGCGGCAGGTCTGCGTGATGGATGAGGAAGTAGACCGGATGAAACGAGAAGCCAAGTCCTATATTCGCAAAAATATCAATAATGATTTTGACTTAGGAGACCGGCTGTATTCGGTCTGCCGGAATTTGGAGCGCATCTCAGATATGGCAACCAACATCGCTGAAGACGTGGTGTACATGGTCGAAGGGCGGATCATCCGCCACCGAGCGCAAGATGATTAGATTGAATGATCTGTTTTGATGAAAAATCCCGCGGAGAAGGTATCTCTAGCGGGATTTTTTATGGGTCGTACACGTTGCCGGCTGAGGCTTCTTCCCGCAGACTCTCAAATTCTCCAATTTCTACCGTAATAAGTGACTTTCAGGATATCTTATGGTGAGCTATCCATTAACGTTGTGTAATGGCTAGAAGATGATGGGGATACCGTTGACCGCGACCAGTTGTTTGAGGCGATCAATCGTATCTTCTTGACCGAGCACAATGAGAGTATCCAGCGGTTTAAGGGGGCGCATTACCGGCGGCGAAATCTGGACTCGTTCCCCATGGGGGCGGATACCGATAATCATGGCGCCGGTTTGCTCCCGGATGCGACATTCGATGATCGATTTACCGATCATTGTCGAATCCGCCGGAATGGTGACTTGTTCGATGCGCAGGGCAATATCTTCGCCGTGCATGATCACATCCAAAAAATCGACGACATCTGGGCGGAGGAGAACGGACGCCATGCGCCGCCCTCCAATGGAGGCAGGAAGAATCACTTTATCGGCACCAGCCCGGATCAATTTGGGTTCGGAGGACTCTTCAGCCGCACGTGAGACAATCTTTAAGTCTGGATTCAGTCCCCGTGCCGTCAAGGTGACAAACACATTGTCGGCATCGTTATGCAGGGTTGTGATAAGCCCTTTTGCTCGTTCAATGCCGGCATGCACCAAGACTTTATCTTCGGTGGCATTCCCGATGATCCGCGGTATGGATTCGGGGAGATGTTCCATTTTTTCTGCATCCTGTTCAATCACCACAAAGTCAACCCGGACGCGGAGAAGTTCTTCAACGGCTTCACCGCCGGTACGTCCGTAGCCGCAGACAATTATATGGTGGTTGAGTTTGGCAATCAATCGATCCATCTGTTGTCCTCTCAAGACCATTTTAAGTTCGCCTTCCACGATAAACGAGGCGAAGGTACCCGCAAAATAACCGGCAACACCAAAGCCGATCGTGATCAAAAAAACGGTAAAAAGCCGTCCGGTGGGCGACAAATGATGAATTTCACCAAAACCGACGGTACTCAGAGTGATCACGGTCATATAAAGGGCTTCCAGTACAGACCAGCCCTCAATCCAAATATACCCGAGTGTGCCAAAACCAGTGACAACAATAATTGCGATAAACGCAATTGCCACTCGATCAAAAATCCGTTTGGTATGCATGGGAATTCCATTAGAAATGCAAGATGAGGCTTGCAATCTACCATCGTACCCGGAAATTGTCAAAAAATATTTCTATTTTTTCCTTGAAATTATGGTAAAAATCGGGTATTTTCATCCAACTTGTTCTTTATCAAATGGTTGGAAATCCAATCGTAAAATCGTAATTGACGTTCTCAGGTAAGGAGAGATTTCATGCACAGTACGATTCCCATGAGTTTTGTAACCAAAGCGGCTCAAACCCCAGATGTTCTCTTTGCCATCATGAAAGCGATGGCAAAAAAGAAGATGTTTTACCACTTTACGGATTATATGGCGTCCCAACATAAGCCGCTCCGGCTGGGTCAAATTAGCCTCAAGATTACCAATGTGTGCAACTTGCGCTGTAAAATGTGCGGACAGTGGGGCGAAAGTGGTTACAACCATGATAAATCTATGGCAGAACTGAAAGATGTGGTCCCATTGGAAACGTATAAGCGCATGGTGGATGAAGTCAAAGACGATAAGCCGTTCATTTACATTTGGGGAGGCGAACCGTTTCTTTACCCGGATTTGGTGCCTTTGCTCCGGTACATGAAGGAAGCCGGTTTAATGGGTTCTGTGGTGACCAATGCGGTCAAACTGGAAAAATACGCCGCCGAACTGGTTGACATTGGTTGGGATGCCTTCATGGTTTCGCTGGATGGTCCAAAAGACATCCATAATGAAATTCGGGGACATAAAGATAGCTATGACAAAGTCATTAACGGTATTACCCGACTAAATGAAGAAAAGCGGAAACAAGGAAAGAAAAAACCGTATACCATGATTTTGACCACCGTCATGCGGGACAATCCCCATGCGTTGTTCGATGTCTTCAAAATTGCGGAAGAGATTGAAGCCAGTTGTGTGGTGGTCTATTATTGCTGGTTCACCACAGAAGAGCGGGTCAAAGACCATACCCGCCAGATGCAAACCCGCTTTAACATTACGCCGTGGTCGGTGCATGGCTATGTTGCCGATTGGCATAACGTGAATGACCGGGAGCTTCAGGAGAGTGTGAAACGCATTAAATCCCACAAATGGAAAATGCCTTACGTCTTCTATCCCGAATTGGAGATTGAGGACATCCCCCGATACTACAATGAACCGGGGAATTTCTTCGGACATGACAAATGTATCTCGATCTACACCACCGCAGAAGTCATGCCCAATGGGGATGTGGCAACCTGTCGCGATTACCCAGATTACATCACAGGCAATATCCGTGAAAATTCCATCAAAGAGATTTTCAACAATGACAAATACTGGAAATTCCGCAACTCCATCAAAAATGAGGGGATGTTACCAATCTGTGCCCGCTGTTGCGGATTAATGGGGTTTTAAGCCACGCCGACGGCTTCCGGTACAAATAAAAAAACGCCTCGATCTGAATGGATCGAGGCGTTTTGCTATGTTGTGATTTATGCAGATGGTGAAGATGAGGTTTCCTCTATCTCCAGGGGATCAACTGCAACGGTGTTGTCGTGCCGTGGAACCTCCACGTTACAGGCTTCGCCCATTCAGGTGGGCACCCCCATCGCCGGAAAGACCCAGCGCATCAGGATAAACCAACCCGCAAAAATTAACAACACGGAAAAATCTTCAAATTGCATGGGTGCTCCTTAGGGTTGAACGACAATTTCAGGTTCTAGGTGGACGGCGGTTTTCATGGAATTGGAGATCAAACAAACCTTTTCCGCTTTCGTAATGATGCGTATCGCCCGGTCGCGTTTATCTTCGTGGGGAATGACAATGCGCGGTCGCAACGTGATTTCGGTAATCATAAACCCGTTTTCGGTCTTTTCCAGCACTCCTTCGGCACTGGAGGAGTAGCTGGTAAATTCCAGTTTAGAGTTTTCGGCAATCGCCAAAAAGGTGGTCATCAAACAGATTTCCGCCGATGCCACAAATAGATGTTCTGGTGACCAGATGCCGGGATGTCCTTTCGGGAACTCCGGAGGTGTTGCGACTTCTATATCAGGCAGACCCTCACTGGAGAGGATACCTTTCCGTTGTTCATCCCACCGGAGACTCGTCGTATAAATATGTTTATCTGCCATTATTATTCCTCTGATTCCACCGAATTTAACACATTCTGAATACCGGCAATCAATTGCTGCTCGCTGGGCTTACCGAGAATTTCATTTCCCCCATTGATCAAGGTTTGCGGGACGCCTCGCGTTTGATATTTTTGCACCAGATGGGGAAACTCACCGGCCATAACCATCTCTGCCCGAATGTTAGAGTTATGCAATGCCATTTTTTGAGCAAGCTTCACGGCTTGCGGGCAGTGCGGTCAGGTAGGAGTTACCATGACCTCCAAAACGACCGGCGCCTCAACCTGTTGCAGTGATGCTTTCGTCTGAGAAGAAAGTGCCGGTAACTCGCCACCAATCATCTGAAGTGACTCCAGAAATGCCGGAAATTCGTATCCCCCGGGCACACCGTAAATCCGCACATTGGTATCTTTCCTTTCCCGCAGGATGACCGTTGCCGGGATTTTATCAACCCCGTATTTTTGGGCAATGGCGGCATCTTTTTGCAGGTCATAGACTTCCAGTCGGATATTGGGGACTAAATGGGCAATTTCGGTCATCAGAGTACGGGCGGTTTCGCACGATTCACACTCGAATTCTTGGGTAAATTGCACCAAGGTGATTTTGGTATTTAATTCCTGAAGCTCATTTTTCACCCGTTCTTGTTGTTGTTCATTCAACAATTTGAATTCAAAGGGCTTTGAGCAGGCAACTAACAGCACAAACACGGGTATAAGCATGAGATACGTTATTGATTTCATGGATTTTCCTCAAGCAAACGGTTCATCTCTTCCAAAATTTCATCTAAATTTTTGATACCCTTTTGGGCGGCGGCTTCACCTAATGTACCCCAGATGGCATCCCCACAAGCCAAACATCGGATGTTATAGGTGCGCAGGGGTTGGATCAACTGCGGATAATTTTCCACAATCTCTTCGATGTAGGTATCAGCAGTGATTTTCGCCATGTTGCACCTCCTGATTAGGATTGTGCCCGAAGTTCTTGTTCGATACGCTCATCCATCTCACTGGAGATCGATTCGACAACCGGCATGGCGGACGTTGCCGCCGTGGTTTGTCTTCGCCAGTAGAGCAGAATTAAAATCACCATGATCACCCCCAAAACCAGCATAATCACGGGCATGATCCACGCCACCATATTAAAGCCTTCCCGGGTGGGGATCGATAAAATCTGGCTGCCATATTCGGCGATATAAAAGTCCACGATTTCATCTTTGGATTTACCTTCTTCCGCCATTTGATTGACTTCGCGGCGCATGGTCATTGCAATGTCGGATTCATGATCCGCAATGGGAGACCGCCAACAACACGGCGCCAGCAATTCTTGCTGTGCTTCGGCAGCAACTTTTTTCTGTTCTGGGGTCAGTTCCGCATAACTCGTCGTTGCGAAGACTAGCAACGTAATTAATAGCCATCTGACACACTTCATGTGTTCACCTCCGGGTGGGGTTGTGATGATTCACGGCGCTTTTTCGGAGAATCCCAGCCGAGTATCAAGCCAAATAAGGCTCCGTAAAGCGTGCTGAACCACGGATTTGCGGTAATAGGGCATGTGCCGCTGAGGCAACCCACGTATTGGTAATATAAAAATCCGGCTGTCGCACCGAGAACAGTAAAAATAAGTCCCTTTTTCATGCGAATTGGTCTAACACCTCATCAAATTTATTTTTTAGAGCCGGTTTCGGTAATGCCCCGACCACTCGATCAATTTCTTCACCATTTTTGAAAAAAATCAGGGTTGGAATGCCCCGGATGCCAAATTTTTGCGGCGTCTGCGGGTTGTCATCCGTATTGAGCTTACAAACTTTGATCTTATGTTGGTATTCCGCGGCAAGCTCTTCCACAATGGGTCCCACCATCCGGCACGGACCGCACCACGGTGCCCAAAAATCTACCAACACTGGTATGTCAGATTTTAATACATCGGTTTCAAAGGAGTCATCGGTTACGGTGACGGCAACATGGGTTTCATCTCTTTGTCCCTTGGAAAATAATCCCATACGTTTTAGTTTACAAAATCAGACCATCACTGATTTTGAGGGATGCCTTTCTTCACCCCAAATAAATTAAAATGATAACAGTCCTGAACCGAAGCCAACCTTTTACCGCTGGCTTCAAATCTGCTTGATCGAAGTCAAAATATAGTAAAATTGACCCCAAAAGACAACGGGTTATTTCAACCCGGTTATTTAGATTACCGGAATAAGGTCACTTTTGCGTCACAAATTCATCTATTTTTCACCGAATTGGGAGGTTATCATGTCACATCGCATCGTCATAAATGTCCTTCTTTATATTTCTCTGATATTCTCACCCGTCCTTTTTGCCGAAACCGCACAACAGGTGCTGGATCAAGCGCCTACCGGCTCGTATCTCATCCCCGGTACGCTTATTTTACAGTTGAATGAAATTCCAGCGACCGTGGAATCCCACGAAGGAATCATCCGCACCGGCATCGCACCAATTGACGCATTGAACGCCCAGTTTGGTGTGTATCATATGGCACCGCTTTTCCCCTTAGACCCCACCGCACCAACCATTGGGCAGGAGCGTTTAGCTGGCTTTTACCGGATTCAGTTTCCGGCGGAGGTTGCCCTCGATCCGGTGAAAACCGCTTACGAGCATCTGGCCGAAATCGATCAGGTGCAATTTGATGTTGCTTGCCCGGTCTATGAAACGCCCAATGATGGGTTTTTCGGTTCGCAGTGGGGCATGGTTCGTATCGATGCCCCAGCCGCCTGGGATGTGACGCATGGTAGCACTGCGGTGTCACTGGGGTCATGTGATACGGGGGTGGATTGGAATCACCCGGATTTGGGAGCCGACATCTGGCAAAACTTGGCGGAAGATGCCGATAATGATGGCCAAACCTTGATCTTTGAAGATGGCGAGTGGCAATACGACCCGGACGACCTAAACAACACGGATGATGATGGCAACGGCTACATAGATGACTTAATCGGTTGGGATTGGGTCACCGGTGTGGATGGCGCACCCGGTGAAGATGATCAAAATCCCGATAATAATCCGATGGATTTTGACGGTCACGGAACCCATGTGGGCGGTATTCTGGGCGCCAGTACCAACAATGAAATTGGTGTTGCCGGAGTCGGCTACAATTGCCGCGTCATGTCACTGCGGATTGGCTGGCAAGACCCCAACGGTGGCGGATATGTGGGCATGTCCTTTGCCGCCCAAGCGATCCGCTACGCGACAAACCGAGGTGTTACCGCCATCAATTGCAGTTGGGGGTCATCTAACTCCGGCGGCTTGGGTGCCGCGGTGGATTATGCCGTGGCGAATGGTGTGTTGCTCGTAACGGCGGCGGGTAATGAAGGCTCGAACAATCCGTCGTATCTCAGCAGTCGGTCTGATGTGATGTCAGTTGCCGCCACCAATCAAGCCGATCAAAAAGCCGGTTTTTCCAACTATGGCTCGTGGGTGGATGTTTCGGCGCCGGGGGTCAATATCCGTAGTACCATGTTTAATAACCGGTATGAATATCTTAGTGGCACCTCAATGGCGGCGCCCCATGTGGCAGGTCTGGCAGGTCTGGTTAAATCCCTCGCTCCTGATTGGGACGGGGCAGCGATTTTTGCACAAATTGAGTCCACAACGGATAACATTGATGCGATCAATCCCGATTATGCCGGAATGCTGGGCAGTGGGCGTATCAACGCCTTTCGGGCGGTGGAAACACTGGGCGTCTTTCCAGCGTTGGAGTTTGAACCTGAACAATTCACCGTTGAACTCCGGCAAGGGGATGCCCCGTCCGAGCAGATATTGACCTTGTGGAATGTGGGAGAAGCACCGTTGGAGTACGCCCTTTCCGATAATCGATTTTGGATTAATCTACCGGATGAGCCGGATGGCATCATTGAACCCGGTGAAAGTGAAGAGATCGTCATCCGCATTGGCTACCAGCAATTAGAACCCGGCGATTATACAGGGCGCATCTTACTGGAAACCAATGACCCAGCACATGCTCAGGTGGAAATTCCGGTAACCTTAACCGTCACCGAACCGTCCATTGACCCCATTGCCGTGCATGTGCCCACGGGCTTGGTTGCCGCGCCGGGTACAACGGTGAATGTACCGGTCATTACGGCGCCGGTCTCGCCAGATTTAGAAGTGCTAGGGGTCCAAATCGAACTCACCTACGATCCGTCAGTCCTGCAAGCAACTGGTTTTAGTACAGATGGGACATTGCTGGATGGGTGGATTATGAATTTCAACCCCAATGAGGCAGGTTTGGTAGTACTGAACGGCTTCAATCTCAATTCCTTGGCAGGTGAAGGTGTATTAGCCTTTCTCCAATTTGAGGTTATCGGAGAAATGGGTGCACAAAGTGTGCTCCATTTTCAGTCGTTTATGTACAACGAAGGTGAGCCGCCAGTTATCACCCAGGATGGTGATCTTACCGTCGGGGCATTGCTGACGGTCTCTCTCCCCCCGCACGCTAGCGGGCAACCGGGTGAGTTCGTTAGACTACCGGTACAAATCCATGAAGATGTCTCCGGAATGGGAATTTTTGCCTTCCAGATGGAGGTCAGCTATGATCCGGCAGTACTAGAATTGGTCAATTATCAGTCGGAAGGCACCCTGACCGAAGGCTGGTTTATGAACCTGAATGCAGGCGAAGGCAATTTTATCCTAAACGGCTTTAGTGCAGAGGAGATGAGCGGCAGCGGTACCCTGATTGAGCTGGAATTTGAGGTGGTGGGTAACGTGAATGATGAAACCAGCCTGCATTTTGAAGCGTTCCAGTTCAATGAAGGTGATCCGGCGGCACATACCCGGGATGGGCATTTTCGCATTCCGTTGAATGTCTTTTTACCCCCGGATGCGGCGGCGGGACCGGGTCAGACCATCCCTCTACCAGTGATGCTGGGCACCGATGTCACCGGTTTGGAAATCTTTGCCTTTGAATTGCGCATCCGCTTTGATGAAACGATTTTAAACCCAATAGGCGCCATCACCGCCGGTACCTTAACCGACGGTTGGACAATCGCCCAAAATCTTGAAAACCCGGGTGAATTCTATGTCAACGGATTTAATATCAGTGAGTTAGCCGGTCAAGGAGTGATGATCCTGCTCAACATGGAAGTTATCGGGGAGATCGATCAGGAGACCCCCCTCGAGTTCATTGAATTTATATTTAACGAAGGTGTTCCGGCAGCAGATACACACAACGGGCATTTTACGGTGCGCCAAGTGACCTTTTCGATTCGCGGCTCTGCCCATTACCGCGATGCGCCAGATCAACCGGTGGGGAATATCCATTTAACCTTGAGCGGCGAAACGGAATTTTCCACCGTAACAACTCCTGAAGGGGAATTTATCTTCACCGATATTCCCGGCGCGGATTATCTGCTAACCCCCGAAAAAACCGACGAGATCAACGGTATCAGCCCATTTGATGCCGCGCGAGTCGCACAATACGTGGCAGAATTATACGAATTTACCCCCTACCAACAACTGGCGGCAGATGTGACCGGTAACGGGGAAATTTCCACTTACGATGCGGCACAGATTGCACTCTATAGCGCGGAACTGCCACACGCTTCTGTCACCGGTACGTGGACATTTGACCCGCTAACCTACGCTTACCAACCTCTGGATGCGGATCAAATCGATCAGAATTTTACGACCATTTTGATGGGTGAAGTTTCTGGAAATTGGGCATCTTCAAGGGATAAAAGCGGATGGTTCAAAGGTGAAACGGCAAGTATCGAACGCCCGCAGGTGAACATCAAAATGGCACAAAATCGAGTACAACTGGTTGAAAATATGGACAATGTGATTGCATTTGAATTCATCATAGCGTCGGAGATCGATCCGGAAGTGCAACTGGCAGAAACGGTTCCGGCAGATTGGGTGTTACTGGCAAACCGCTTGGATGTATCGCGCTGGTATGTAGGCGCATATGGAACGACGCCATTAACATCCCCCGATCTGCTACGCATAGGGAACGGAACACATCTGACCATTCTTTCCGGGCAAATCAATGAACAACCGGTTCGCTGGGTTGTCGGTCAGGAAACCCTGACGCCCCAAGCCTACGTCCTGCACCCAAACTATCCCAATCCCTTCAATCCCCAAACAACGATCCGGTTTGATCTGCCTTCCGCGGATCAGATCAGTCTGAATATTTATAATTTGAGTGGAAAATTAGTACAGCAAGTTATCCAAAATCAATATTACTCCGCCGGATCGCACACAGTCGAATGGGACGCCAGCAATTTATCCTCCGGGGTGTATCTCTATCAACTGGAAACCCTCCACCACCAATCCCAAATCCGGCGCGCCGTGGTACTGAAGTAACATGAAAAAATCCCCCACGATGTTTTTACCTTGTGGGGGATTGCATGATCTTTATAGGGTTGTGAAACGTAAGACGCCTTACTAAAATTATCCGTTTATAAAAAATTATCATTGACATATTTTGATCTGTCTGGTAAGCTGTTTATATCCTACGTTGACGCTACTCCACCCATTGAGGCTCACCGTTTTACCTTTTTCCACCCACTTTTGTTAGGAGGTTCACCCATGCTACGCTCTATAACCGGTTTGGGGGTTTTACTGTTGGGACTGTTGGTGATTTTCAGTTGTGACAGTGATGATGGCGGCGGTAGTACATCACCGGCATCAATTGAAGCAAATTTTAGTGTCGCTAGTGCCCGCGGTAGTGAATCTGTCGGGACAATTGCCGCTACCATCGAGTTCACGGAGACATTACCTGCAGAAACCACGCTTTTATTTTCGTACGCGGGGTCGGCGTTGAATACACAAGACTACCGATTCCTTACCCCTAGCCCGATAACGGTCGTCTCTGGGCTATCTTCTTTTGATTTGCAGATTGAAATTTTGGAGGATACGGAGCAGGAAGCCGATGAAACAATCGAACTCATGCTGGAAGGCGCGTCAGTCATCTCATTGGGGTCGCAGCGGACATTTACTTATACCATTGAGGACAACGATTGATCTCCCTGTTTGCGGGCATCTATCCTCTCCCAGACCCTAAAGGTTTAGGTTGCCTTTAGGGTCGTTTCATTTATCCGCTTTATCCCTCTCAGGTGCAATGCCCTTTCAAAGTGCGACGTACCTTGGCTCATAGACTCCTTTTTGGTGCGTTTCCCCGTTTATAAATAGGATAGTTTCATTTATCCGGCATACGCTTTATCCTCTGCCGGCACAGTCTCCGAGAGGGGTTTAGATTTGCGGATATTGAACCGGTAGCCGGTGTAAATCAAGGTTAAGCCAATAAACTCTGTGACATACAGCACCTCCACGTAGCCCATGCGGGTGAACGAGCCACCAATACCCGGTAGCAGTGCCCCGACGGCGATAAACACATTCCCAATAAAGCGATGGTAGGTCTCCGTATGCTTGCGGTAGTGAATTGCAGATGCCACTGCGCCACCCACCAGAAAAATAAAAGCGTAGGTGTTGATAAACGGGCTAAATAACCGCACCCATTGCCACGCCATGACCTTACCGCTCAACCGGTAGGACTCCACGAGGGTGGTGTTAATGGGTGTCAGCAACACAAACGTGGCGGCAACCGCAACAGCGAGCATCAATGCCCATGCCATGCGGGTCGCTGTGTGGCGGGGGAAAATCAGGTAAACCGTGCCTTGTGCTAACGGAGCCCCACCCAACAGCGCACCGGTAATATACCAACTGCGAAAGATCGCCTCA
Source organism: Gemmatimonadota bacterium (assembly GCA_003697105.1). GTDB lineage: Bacteria > 4572-55 > 4572-55 > J002 > J002 > J002. The sequence continues at coordinate 43,102 of RFFQ01000090.1, forward strand.
TTCCAACCAAAAAGGGTCACCCAGGATTCGGCAAACGTGCCGGCGCCGTACAGCAAGACGCCTGCACCCCACCAGAGCAGATGGGGTCCAGACCGCCGCTCATGGTAGCGTTTAAACAGAGCATAGGCAAATCCCAAGGCAAAAATCGTCGTGGCGATTGGGATATAATGCACAAAATGGGGTTGGGGCATATCATTCCTTTCATTAAAAACCTCGCGAAAACAACCTTACCGGTCATTCTCGCGAGGTTTACGTGTGCTAAACCTTGTTTACGAGGCTAAAACATACTCAATTTTCATATAACCGGACTCATTGGTTTCTTCGTTGTAATAAGTCAGTACCCGAAATTTGGCACGGCTTCCATCTGCCAATTTAACGGCATAGGTATAGCCCCGGCTGGTGACAATGTGGGTTTCTCCGTCGTATTCAAACCATGTATCCCCGATGACGTATTCCGTTGCGGTATCCGTTTGGAAGGCACTTTCCGGCAACGTGGTGGGGTCCACCTCTTCAAACGTCTGATCGGTGATGGTAACCACACCGACGCCATCATTGAGCATGATACCGGGTAGATTCATATAACCGGCAAAACCGCCGTCTTCCACCCACAGCAAGATGATTCCCATTTTGATGTCCCATTGGCTGGGGACATCCACAAAAGCAAAATGCCCTTCATCGTTCACCAGACCCACTTCTGCTTGGTGCGTAGCACCAAACGTTGTGCCATCATACAAGGCATAACGGATCATAAACACCCCGTTGTCATAATCGTCAATTCGCATTTTGGCATGCGTGTCACGGGTGGTTTTGATCACATAAACAATCCCTTTGGTACTTAGGGTATGGGTCATAAAATCATAATTGTACCAATTCCCGCCGGTGATTGAGGTATCCGGGTCATCGGTGTACATGCCGGTATCGACACTGGTAACCGCATCAAAATCCGTCCCGGCTTCGTAAATTTGAACGTTGTCATTTAGGAAAAATTCAGGACTGCGGCTGATCTCCTTAAATTTCAGATCGAAGACATCATCATCGACCTGCACATAAGACGCATCCCGAAAATTAAAGTAAACCGAACCGTCTTTGATATTATTTGACGTAAATGTTGGATTGGTTGTATCGCCCGGACCCACAATATCACCACCATCATCATCGTCACAAGCGATGAATCCAAAGGTAAGGGTGAGAGTGAATAACAGCAAAAGTAAACGTTTTAACATGGTAAAACCTCCTGAAAATTATTGAAAAATGAGATGAATTCCGGCGTATATATCGCGCCCTTTAATTTGACCAAACGGAAAATGTTTTTCATCGGTAATGTTGTTGATGCCGCCATACAGCTCTACGGCAAGCGTGCCCCACGTGGATGGAATGCTCAACAGGTCTTTCTCCATTTTAGCATCCAGAATCACGTGAGCCGGTACACTGTTGTACTGAACCGCTTCATCCTCGGCGTAAATATCGACGTTTGTTTGCTCATCATAAACACGCTTTTCATCATACCAACGTCCGCGAAAGTTGCCCCGCAACCCCCATTCAACGGACTGTAACACCGCTTTCCAATTCAGGGAATGCGGCACCCGGAACGCCAATTCATTTCCGTTGCCATCTTCTGCCTTGGTATAAGCATATCCCAGATTGAGATCGAGCGTTTCAAACGGAAAATTCGTAAAAAACAACTTATAATTGGCATCCAGATTAATTCCACTGATGGTTGCGTTATCAATGTTATAATAGGACAATACCGCCCGTTCACCTTCGGACGATTTGGTGTAATATTCGATCAAATCTTCCAGATCATTGTAGAAAAAGTTCGTGCGGAACCAAAGCCGGCTGTCAGCAAAATATTCAATCCCTAAATTGTAGCCATTTGATTTTTCAGGTTTTAGTCCCGGTGCCCCTTCCACTTTATAACCCACATTGGAGTTATCATAATCAATATAAAGCTCCTTAATACTGGGCTGGCGGAAACCACGCCCGTAAGATGCCCGTAAGCGTAAATTTTCCCGCAAGCGGTACATTAAACTCACTTTGGGGGCGAAAAAAGTACCGTAATCGGAGTTATCGGAGTAGCGCCCTCCCACCGCAAAGGTGTGATTGGCATAACTCCACTCCTGCTCGGCGTAGATAACCCGGGTGCTGTAGTCCCGTTCGACCAAATCACCGGTTTCGGAAGGTTCACCGTTCTCATCCACCAGTCGATCCGACGCGACGGCTTCGATGATTTGTTCCACACCGACCGTCAGTAACGTCACCCGGTAGGGGGCAAAGGTGAGTTGTGCTTTGTAATTTTGGAATGTCTCCTCGTTGACATTATCCTTCACTTGATACCCGCTGGGCGTAAATTCCTCAAAACCGTGCTCATTAAAGGAGTAATTGCCGCTCAACTTCAGAACGGTCGTCGGCGTGAACCGGTGGGTGTAGGAGCCCAACAAACTGATTTTATCATTCGTGGCAATATCCCGCCAGACAACATCCGAACCACCTTCCAGCCACATGGACTCATCCTGATAAACATCTGCTTTCAACGAAACATTGACCCGCCGCCCGTGATCATAATCCAGTTTGAGGTTAAAATTGCGGCGATCCTGCTCCGGCAGTTCATGGAAGTTATCCTGCGTGTCATAGTCTATTTCATACTGCTTGTTGTAGCCACCGCTGGCGTAAAGTTTCAAGCTACGGTTGGAATCTCCTAAATGGCGTATCGTCTTTGCTGCCGAAAAAATGTAATCTTGCCGCCCATAACTGCCAAACGTAATTTGCGAGGTAAACAGTGGGGCACGCTCCGCATCTTTGGTGATGATGTTGATCACACCCCCCATCGCTTCCGAGCCATAAATGGAGGAAATGGGACCCTTGACCACCTCGATCCGCTCAATTTGATGCACCGGAATTTGTCCCAGATCGACGGCGCCGTCCACCCGCCCGGTAATGCGTTCGCCATCCACAAGCACCAACACATGATTGTCATTAAGCCCGTTCAGTTGGGCACTTTGAGTCCGCCCGATACCGTAACTGATCTCCAAACCGGTCTGCTCGCGCATAATGTCCACCAGATTGGAACTCCCCACATCTTTAATCGATTGATTTGAAATGACTTCCGTAATAACCGGTGTATCTTTCAGCAGATGCGTGATCAGTGATCCAGTGACCACCACTTCATCCATATCAAACACCAGTTCCGGCAAGTGGAGTTCATGAAAAGAAGTATTGCCCGCATGAACCGTGATATTTTCCAGATATTGCGTTTGATAACCGGTATATGATGCTTGCAGGGTGTACGTCCCCGGTGGAATATCGATAAGGGTAAATTCTCCCTGACGATTGGTGGTTGTTTGGTAGGTCGTCTCTTTTAACCAGACCGTCGCTCCCGGCAACGTCAGGTTCTCCGTGCCCAAGGTGATTTTACCGGTAATTTTCCCGCCATTCGCCCATGCCAAAACCGGAAAAAAGAGCGGGAAGATCAAAACTAACAGCCGATATTTCATGCATAAACCTCATCATAATGATTGGAAAAGAGTTCGCTTTGCCGCTCTCCCTCACAAAGGTTGTGCCATTTTGGCTACATCCGGCAAAACAGAGGTGAAACTCCTATATTATATTGATGGTATTAGAGTTAAGTGAATATTCCCCTCCGAGAGGGGTTTAAAAAACGACCAAAACATCCATTTATGACGCCCCCCGGTTTCAGAATGAAAAAGCCACTTTTCAGATTGAACTGAAAACTCTGGAAAACTCATGTTTTAAAATTGATAAAGGCGTTCATTTTCTCAAAGGCATGGTCGTCGATGTTATTTTGGATGCGGAATCGTTGCA
>RFFQ01000091.1 GCA_003697105.1 Gemmatimonadota bacterium
GAATATAATCGAAAGAATCTACGAATTAAATGATGAGCAAACCATTACGCTTCAAATACCGAAAGACTTCAAATCGAAAGTCGTAAAGGTTATTGTTTTACCTGTTGCACAGCCGAGACCGAAGAAAGATCGTCTGCCCATGAAAGAAATGTTGGCAGGATTCCGAGAACTTTATAAAGAAGAACCCGGTGAGATCGAAATTCCAGAACGATTTGATAGACCCAATCTGACATTGGAGAATGCTGATGAGTTTTCTTTGTGATACCAATGTAATCAGCGAAGTATTAAGACCTAGACCCATCAAAACGGTTGAAGATTGGCTTGATTCTTTGGAGATTGTTTACGTGAGCGTGGTTACTGTTGGTGAAATTCATGCAGGTCTGGCTTACAAAAAAGCGCTAAAACAGACGCGGATGTTTGAAGATTATCTTGACATGTATTGCTGAATTTTACCGATAACCCGCCCTATTGCTACTCATTCAGGTACTCTTCGGGGCAAATTCCGACAAAGCGGTGTAACCCGCAGTCAAGCCGATCTATTCATCGCAGCCACTGCCAAAGAGTACGACTTTATACTTGCAACCCGCAATATCAAAGACTTCGAGAATTGCGGAATTGAAGTATTCAATCCTTTTCCTTAAATTTCTACAAATATATTATTGAATAAACGTAACATATTGTAAATAAATGAATTACAATCTAACTTTACTTGTAGCCGAACCACGCTACGCAGTTCTCCCCGAATAATTTTCGGGTAAATTTTAGTTCGTCTCTTCTAACCACCTAACTATCCGTATTTTTCCTGCATTTTCTTCACTTCATTCTTCACCCACTCGCGCACATGCTCCGGTTCTAGGATTTCCGCCGAGCCACCAAACCGGAGCGCCCACCATGCCGCTTGGAGGGGTTCACTCATCCAAATTGACATGAGTGTGCTTCCGTCTTCCTGATCCGCAAAGGTGCGTTTGGTGTTGGCAAAGGGGTACTCTTTTGCCAAGATTGCCATCTTTTTATCGATCCGGATCACCACTTTTTGCTTTTCACCGGTAAACACGTGCCCGTTACCAAGAATCTCGTCGACTATCTTCTGGTGCTCCGGATCGGTACACGGTTTATAGCTCCATGTTGCCGGAAGTACCCGGATTTCTTGAATACGGATGATCTTAAACGTCCGTATCTTATGCCGGCGGTGACAATAGCCAATAACATACAAGCTATGCCCTTTACTTGCCATCACATAGGGACTCATTTCGCGCTGGGTGATTTCATCCGACGATTTGGAATAATAGACCATTTGCACCCGCCGCTTTTCAGCGATAGCGGTATGAAATGTCTCAATAATGTGAGCCGGAATGGACCATTCTGTAGGTTGTAAGGAAAGGCGGGAGTTCAAATGTTGGGCGGCATCTTGAAGATGCTGGGGAAGTTGGTCAATGATTTTACTGAGGGCAGACCGGATATCCTTTGCCAGCGGATTCCCCGAGGCGTGTTCCAGTTGGCGCAGACTATAAATCAGGGCAAAAACTTCTTCTTTGGTGGAAAAAACGGAAGGAATAATCAGCGTATCGGATTGTAGATGATACCCTTCGCCCCGGCGCCGGCTCCCCCGAATATCAATGCCCACCTTCCGCAGCAATTCCAAATCCTGCAAAAGGGTATTTTTGCTCACGGCAAAGTGATGTTCAAGGTCGCGCAACCGGTACTTATGGGGATGCGTCTTGATCAAGGCGTATAATTGGAGAAGCCGTACAAATCGATCCGTATTCTTATGGGACGACATCTTTCACATTTCACAGGCATGTATAAAGGTCACAAGTGATGCAAGCCTCACAGACAAAACGGCTCAATTGTATTTAAAATTGAAAGTGGCATCTGTCAAGACAAAATATTTTAGAATTAGTCCCTCATAAGCGGGGTATTTCCCCAATAAAAAAACCCTAAGTAGTTTATTCACTTAGGGTTTTATTGTTTTTGGTGCCGAAGGGGGGACTCGAACCCCCAAGGGATTGCTCCCGCCGGTCCCTGAAACCGGTGCGTTTACCAATTTCACCACTTCGGCGTCTGCTCTATTTTGGTGATGCGCATATTAGTGTGATCGATCCGGAAAGTCAAGTTTTTTCTTGCGGTCACTGCCTAAATTTGGTATCATTTCCAACAATGAAATATCCCGTACATCGCTGAGGTAAGGAAGAACGGCTGTGAAGATCATCACCACGAACCGCCGGGCACGCCATGAATATCAGATTTTAGAAGAAATGGAAGCCGGTATCGTCCTAAAAGGCACGGAGGTCAAATCCTTGCGGGCAGGTAAAGCCAGCTTGCAAGATAGTTACGCCAACATTCGGGATGGCGAACTGTATCTCCATAATCTACATATTGCCAGTTACGAAGCCGGCAACCGGTTCAACCACCCCGAAAAGCGGACACGCAAACTGCTGATGCACCGCCGCGAGATCGACCGTTTGGATGGAAAAATCGCCGAACGTGGGCTGACCCTGATCCCGCTCAACCTTTATTTTGCCGATAATGGCTATGTCAAAGTCACTCTTGGTTTAGCCAAAGGCAAAAAAACACACGATAAACGGCACGATCTCGCGAAAAAAGACGCGGATCGGGAAATCCAACGAACTTTGAGGGAACGCTACTAACACCGATGAAATCCAATATGTTGCTCTTTATCATGTTGTTATGGATGTTCTGCCTGCGGTTGACCCCGGCAGAAAGCGCCGAATGGCGGGTTCAATTTGCCGATGGCCGGTCGGACTATCCGGTACAAACGGTCACGATTAACACCGTGGAATATCTGGCGCTCACCGATGTCGCCTTGATGTATCGGGCATCCCAACGCTGGTACAGTGATCTCGGCAAAATGGTGCTCAAATTGAACCGGCACACCCTCCGCCTAACGGTGGATAGCCCCATTGTGGTGATCGACCAGCAGTCACCGGTCAAAATGGTCTATCCGGTTGAACTTAGGAACGGTGAAGTGTTCGTGCCGGTGGAATTTATCACGGACATCCTCGCGGATATGACTCAAACCCAATTGAAATGGGATAAACGCACCCAAACCCTGAAATTAGCCCCCACGACAACCACCATTTCCAACCTGCGCTTTCGGGTGAGCCGGGATCGGACGATCGTGGAAGTTCTGACCTCTCCGGAGCCGGAGTTTTCGCTGGATGCCAGTTACAACGGGCGCCTCATTTTAGTGATTCCTAACGGCATTTTAGATGCCGGCAAGATCAGCACGGATACACCGCACGGCTTGGTTCAGCGGGTTCTGGCGTACCAAACTAGCGGTCAGGCGCAAATTGCGTTTGAGGTATCCCCGGATGCCGCTCGATTTCAGGCACAACCCTTAACCAACAGAAAGGGCATCCAAGTTGAAATCTTAAAAGCAACAGCACGACCCAAACCGGCTTCCCGTCCGGCATCCCCAGACCTCACTTTGGGGGCAAGCGACCTACCTCAATTTGGGAAGATTGTCATCGATCCGGGTCACGGGGGAAAAGACCCCGGCGCCATCGGACCCAACGGCACGCAGGAAAAAGATATTACCTTAGCGATTGCTCGCCGCTTGAAAACCATCATTGAAAGCCGTTCCAATTTAGACGTTATCTTAACACGAGAAGACGACACGTTCATAGGTCTAGGGGAGCGTACAAAAATCGCCAATAGTGCCAAAGCAGACCTGTTTATTAGTATTCATTGCAATGCCTCACACAGCCCCCATGCGCAGGGTACAGAAACGTACTTCCTAAGTGCGGCACGGAATGATGCCGAAAAAGAGGCTGAAATGCGAGAAAATCAAGTAATTGAATTTGAAGTTCCCAAAAATAGCCAGCCCCCATCCGATATTTTGGAAATGATGCTGTGGAATATGGCGGCAAATGAATTTCACAAAGAGAGCCAAGATTTAATGGAAACCGTCCAAAATGCGTTACAGCAGAAGCTCAAGTTACCGTCTCGTTTCAAAGAAGGCGGGCGTCAAGCGGGATTTTATGTGTTGCGAGGTACTACCATGCCCGCCATTCTGGTCGAAGCGGCGTTCATTACCAACCCTCAGGAAGAGCGCCTTTTGAATACCCCTGAATTTCAAGAAAAAATTGCCGCCGGTATTTATGAAGGCGTCGTTGAATTCATTAGTCGTTACAAGCAAGCCGACCCTTGGAATTAGGATAAACAACGTGCAGCAACCGGTATACGGGCTTGCCCGAAAATGGATCATCATTATCGCCGTCGGTTTTGGCGTGCTGGCTATTTACGGGCTTTCCAAAATCCAAATTTCCGCGCCCCATGTAGCGGAACAGACACCGGTTATCGAACCGGCGTCGCCGCCGGCAACCCGTCCGGTACGGCTCTATTTTTATGAGCCAAAACGCCGGCAGCTTGTGCCGGAACGGCACGAGATCATTCTGGAAGCGGATAATTTTAGTTCACAAGTGAAAAGCGTCATTACGGCACTCATTCGAGGACCTGTGGCAGATACGCTTGGTGCGACATTTCCACCCACAGCCACCCTCAATGCGGTCTATCTGGTTGAGCCACAACAATTGGTGTTAGATTTTAGCCCCGCCCTCCAGTACGATCTGGCGCCAAGCGCTACCAGCGAACTGCTGCTTTTAACGTCATTGGTACGTACGGTTGGGGATGCCTTTCCTCAAGTGGGGACCATCCAACTTTTGATTGATGGGCAACCCGCCACAAAACTCACGGGGCATTTGGATATTCAGGATACCCGCTTTTATATCGCCGGTGCAATTGAGTAACATTCATGAATCCCCTATGGCTTTTTTTCCTATCACTACTGGTGCTCTTAGGAGACAGCCCCCGCGGGGAAGCCCATACCCCGTTTGGGTTGACCCACCATCTACCTACCTCTCCAGAGCCTCACTCGATCCAATCCATCTGGAACAGCGAGACAAACCATACATTCAATCAGTGGATCCAAGACGAACTTTATGCCCATAAAGGTAGCTATGATCAAGTGTTATTTTTGTACCAAAAACGGATGATCGAAAACCCTAGCTACCGCTGGCAGTTTCAGGAATTGATGCAGTTAGGTATTGCGTATTTTCAGAAAGGAAACTACCAGCAGGCACATGATGTCTTCCAGATGGCACGCATGAAAGCCCTTAGTCCAGAAGATGAAAGTAAAAACCTCTACTGGATCGGACGAACGGCGTTTGAGTTGCAGGATTACATCACGGCCTCCAATTATTTTTCCATGAGCGCGATCAATTTTGGGCGCAATCCGGTTGAATCGGCGTACTTCTGGTTGGGTTTGACCAATTTTTTCATGGGCGAATTTGATTACGCCATTACCGCATTAAAAAAAGTTCAAATAGACCCCGAATTGGTCACAATTGCTCGCTATTTTATTGGGCGGTGTTATTTTTCTTCGGATCGATTTGAAGAAGGGATTATCTATTTGCGAGAACTCGCAGAACAAGGTTCGGCGAATGTCCTCACCTCAGAAGTTGAATATTTGATAGGCGCCTCATATCTGGAATTGGGAGATTACGCCAGTGCCCTCACAGCGTTGACCACCGCTCTGGCACATGACCAGCATTTCGTGGTAAATACCGGCACGGCAACGGGGGAATTCCCCCATGTGGAAATCGATCAAATCCACCCCAACTGGCAATTTGAGTGGTGGATTGACGAATGCCTCTACCTGTTGGGCTGGACATATTTTCAACTCCACCAACCTTCCGAGACCCTAACGGTTTACCAATATTTATGGCAATATCTGCCCGAAAGCCCGTACATCCCCAGCAGTTACTATATTGCCGGGCACATCCTCCAAATGCAGAACCAACTTCTTGCCGCCGTCGAGCATTACGGGTATTTAGTGCAATATTACCCCATTCATGACCTGATGGACGACACTTTATACCGGTTGGGCTGGTGTTACTATCAATTAAAGGATTATGAGCGCGCCTTGGCAACGTTTCAGTGGTTACTTACGGAATTCCCCTACAGCGGTTATGAAGAACAAGCGCAATATTATACGGGCGAAGCCTTTTACGCCTTACAAGCATATGATCAAGCGCGGCAAATGTTTGAGAAGATTATCCAACAGGAAACCCCCTCCGAAACCTATCTCCCCCACGCCATTCATGGCGTTGCGTGGTCATACTACCGGCAAGATCAATTTGATCGCGCGGCTCTGTATTTTGAAAAACTCGCAACAGACCCGCAGGTCAGTGCCTTGTTGAAAGCCACAGGAATGTACCGCAGTGCGATGTCCTACCACCGGATAAAAAACTATGACGCGGCAGTCCGTTGGTTTGAGGCATTTTTAGCACAGCCCATGTACCCCGATTATCATGATGATGCCCAATATTTACTGGCGTATTCGCTCTTTCAACTGGGGAAGATCGATTCTGCACGAGTCGCATACGAAACGGTTGTCCAACGATACCCGACCAGCCGTTTAGCACCAGATGCGCAGTTTGAAGTTGCCGGAATTTACTATCTACAAGAAGAATACGAACAGGCAATTGCCGCTTATCAGGCACTGGAAGCGTGGTCGGATTCCCCCGATCTGATTGATGATGCGAATTACCAGATCGAGTGGTGTTATTACAAACTCAAACGCTACCGGTCGCCTGTACAAGTGTTGCGCAATTTTGTGAAAAAGTACCCGGATAGCCCTCGGAGTCCGGGGTTGCTACTGGAAGTGGGCTATTACTATTTTCAATTAGAACACTACTACGACGCAATTCGGGAGTATCGCCGGGTCATTCAGAATTACCCCAATAGTGAAGAACAGCTAGAAGCCCAATTTAGCATCGCAAATTGCTATTACCAGCTCGAATCCTACGATCAAGCCATTCAACATTATCAAGCATTAGTCGCCGGCGAGGAAACACCCCCATCTCTGGCGGCGCGTGCCCAGTATATGCTGGGGGAAACGTACCGGATAACCCAAGATTATAACCACGCGATTCAGGCGTACCGGCATCTGGTCGAACATTATCCTGAGGAGTCCCCGGCGGTACAAGGGCTTTTCCGGATAGGCACCCTCTACCTCAAGTTGAAGCAGTGGCCCGAAGCGCGATTAGCCTTCCAAACGCTTTTGCGAGAATATCCCCTTGCCCCAGAAGCCGCCGAAGCCCAACTCAACATTACCAAAACCTATTATCAGGAAGCCAATCACGATAGTACCCTCACCGCTGCCCAGCGCGTCGTCGAGAGTGGTCCCACCGAACTGGCTGTCGAAGCGCTCTTCCTCGTTGCCGGTTCTTATTTTAATCGGGGAGAATGGGAAAACGCCCTGCTCTATTATACCCAAATTTATACGGAATACCAGCAATACCCCAATTGGCGAACACGGGGTATGTACCATGCCGGCTTATGTTTGGAAGAACTCAACCGCTATACCGAAGCCAAAATCCTGTATGAAAAAGTGATCCAACAGACCACCGACATGCGCCGTATTGATGAAGCACAACAACGTTTAGATATGATCGCCAATCGAATCCAATCCAATACATCCCAATAACAAAAGGAGAAGCCATGCCAACATCTCTCCAGTGGATCGGGGTGCTCCTGCTTATCAGCATGCAGGTCACTACGGTTCCCGCCTCAGATTTCCGTCAAGTTGTCGATGATAAAGGACGAACGATCATCACCAATGTCTCTAAACCACCCTCAACCACCTCTTACCGCGAGGTCAGTTACACTGCCCGGACCTACACCCACTATATCCGTACCGCCGCCAAAAAATACCGGCTCAACGAACGGTTGATCCATGCCATGATTATCATGGAATCGGGTTATAATCCGCGGGCAGTTTCGCCCAAAGGGGCAAAAGGTCTTATGCAACTTATGTCTGGAACGGCTCGCTTGATGGGAGTGACCGATGTCTTCAATCCGAAGCAAAATATTGAAGGCGGTAGCCGGTACTTGCGCCTCATGTTAAATACATTCAACGGCAATCTGGACTATGCCCTCGCGGCGTACAATGCCGGCCCGGAAGCCGTAAAACGCTATAAAGGCATACCCCCGTATCGAGAGACCCGGAATTATGTCCGCGGTGTCAAACGCCTTGCCGGTTTGAATACTTCCCCCGCCGCACCTCCCTCGTTTCAGGTGAACACAAAACGCAACCGCACCCATGTTCAGACACCCCGCACCGAAGCAGGGTTTCACCGGCAAATCGATAAGAAGGGGCGCGTCATCTTTACCAATGTACCCGTAATTCGTTAATTCGCAAAAGCTAAGGAGTCCATTAACACTAATGTTTCTAAAATCAATCGAATGGAAAACCGACCATATTGAAATTATCGATCAAACTCAACTGCCAGAACAGGAAAAACGAATTCAATTACGAACCCTATCGCAAATCACAGAGGCAATTCAAAAATTGCGGATTCGGGGCGCCCCTGCCATCGGTATTGCTGGAGCCATGGGACTTGCCCTGATCATGGATCAGACCGAGATCGACCTGCCGGACGCTTTTTTTGATTATCTGTACCGTACGGCAGATCAACTCAACGCCACCCGGCCGACGGCGGTCAATCTGGGATGGGCATTGCGACGAATGATCCGGGTCGCTGAGGATGCCCGCCAACACCCATTAGCAAAAATTCGGGAGGCACTCATCCACGAGGCACAGCAGATCGCGGAAGAAGAAGCAGAACGAAGCATTCAAATGGGGAAATTCGGGGCAGAACTCATCCAAGAGGGTGATACCCTGCTAACGCACTGTAACACCGGAGCACTGGCAACCTACGGTTACGGGACCGCCCTTTCGGTGTTTTACCAGGCTCACCAGATGGGGAAACGGATTCATGTGTTTGCTGATGAAACCCGCCCGTTGTTGCAAGGCTCCCGGCTGACGGTGTGGGAACTCCAGCGCGCCGGTATTCCCGTCACCTTAATTACCGATAACATGGCAGGATGGGCAATGGCACAAGGGAAAATCCAGCGGATTTTCACCGGCGCCGACCGAATTGCGGCAAACGGAGACAGCGCCAACAAAATTGGAACGTACAGCGTGGCAACCCTTGCCAAAGCGCACAACATCCCATTTTATATCGTGGCGCCGTCATCGACAATTGATGCCAGTCTAAAAAGTGGGGCGGAAATCCCCATTGAAGAGCGGGGAGCGGCGGAAATAATTCGGGGATTTGGTAAATTGACTGCTCCAGAAGGTACTTCTGTATGGAGTCCGGCATTTGATGTGACCCCCGCGGAATTGATTAGCGGTATCATCACCGAAGCGGGGGTTTTTGAGTATCCGTATGCTTTTTAGGATGGTGTTCAGAGATAATTTCGGCATACGCATTGTGATTATGGATGCTCTCAAAATTTTCAGCTTCCACGCTAAACCAGCGGATATTTTCATCTGCCGCTAATTGTTGGGTGACATTGCGCACCACATCTTCCACAAAGACCGGGTTGGCATACGCCTGCTCGGTCACGTATTTTTCATCCTCCCGTTTGAGGAGCGCGTAAACTTCCGTGCTACCGCAACGTTCGATCCGCCGGACTAAATCCTCAATCCAGATAAATTTATCAAACCGTACCCGTACCCGCACCACACCTCGTTGGTTGTGTGCACCTTCCAGACTGATCGCCTTTGAACAGGGACACAGGGTCGTGATGGGTACTTCTACCCCGAGTACAAAATCGAGCTGATGCCCGTTTTTCGCGGCGGAAAAGGTACACCGGTAATCTACAAGCGCTTTTGCTCCGGTTATTGGGGCAGCTTTCTCAATAAAATACGGAAACGTCAATTCAATGTGGGCAGATTCTGCATCTAAACGGGTTTTCATCTCGGTTAAAATCGAGCGAATCGCTTTATAACTGATCATCCCCCGGTAGGCATTCAAAATTTCAATAAACCGGCTCATGTGAGTCCCCTTAAAATGATGGGGTAAGTCCACGTACATATTGACCGAGGCGACGGTATGTTGTTCCGTGTTTTCTTTATCCAAAATCGTGATGGGATATTTGAGATGTTTTACCCCCACTTTGTTGATTGGGATATTGCGGGTGTCCCGCTCATTTTGGATGTCTTTCATATTCCACCTGAGATCAATTCCACAAATTGAGCCGAAACATAATCCGATAATGGCGAGGCGACATGGAATAACCCGAGGTCAAGCGATATGGAGTGTCCAACATATTATACATCTCGTACGCCACCAAAAAATCATAAATTTCTAGGGTTAGACCCGCATTCATCACCCAAAATTTGCCCAACCAGTGTTCACCGGTCACATCCGTGTGACGACGGGTGGCAAACTCGCTATCCATAAACGCATGAACCCCCAGACCCTCATTTAAAAATCGATTTCGATAGTGCCATTCCATGACCCACCGCTGTTTTGGCACATACGGAAGCGGTGTTTTGGAACCGGTATGTTCTGCCCCCGTCAATTGATAACCCACGTGTCCCGACCAGACGGAACGCCATGCCACATTCAATTGCACCCCCACACTGCGGATTTTGGCTTGCTGGGACGGATCACGCCGCTCTGTAAAATGCACTTCCAGTGCCCGGTAACGGGTTTTCCCATAAATTACCCATTGCGGACGGTCAGAATGCTCGCCCTCAAGAGGTTTTGCATAACTGAGATGGACTTCCGCCGACCTATCCGGCGGAAAAGCCAGTTGAACGCGGCTGATGGCTCCCAGCCAAGCGGTGCTATCTGTTGCTGCCGGTAAGCGCGTATAAAGGGTGTGCTGAAATTGAGACCGCTTTCCTCCATCCCACACATGGGCAAGGGAAAATTGGTGCCCATCCAGCGTTGGTTGCCCGGTTGCTTGCGGGTTACGCCAAAAACCAGACCCGTCCATCTCCAACGCCTGATGTTTAAACACCGGCTGGCGGAGCGTTATGCGATAGCCCCAGATATGCCGGCGCCCGCCACCGGTATGATCCGTGTGGTACAAAATCCCGTGTAAGGTCTGTCCAGATGCCAACTGGCCGGTTATCGAGAGATCATAATCTCGCCGGTACACAGATGCCGAGCCCAGTTGATGATCGTTAAAAATACGATACCCAAATCTTGTTTGCCATTCCACCGTTGGGCGGTAGTGTAATTGGGCGCCATACCCCCCACCGGTATATTTGGTAGGATGTCGTTTGAAATTCTCGTCATCATCATACATCCCATAGGCTAACAGATTCCAGCGAGCACTCAGCGGAGTGCCAAAAATAAATCGATACTGCTGGTAATCATGCCCGCCTTGTACCATTACTAATTGGGAAAACGGGATTGAATCTGAGTGCGTGCGGGAGGTGAACGCTAAACTCCCCCCCAATGGATTGAGCAGACTCGGCGCTAGATTCACCACCGCCTTGCTTAGGCTGTTAATGGGCAATTGAAGCACATTGAAATAGGGGTCTGCTTCGGTGGTCAAGGGACGCCCATCCAGCCAGACCGGTACTGGCGTCCCCAAATAGGTCGGATACTGAGTGTGTTGCCCGTAGCCGTAATCCCGCACATAAACCCACGGCGACGTTCGCAAAAATCTTCCGGTATTTAGCTTGACGCTCGATTCAATCGGGGTCAATTGGTCGTGTGCCGTTCCCGTATCCATACTCCACGCGAACACACCCGCATGCCACACCAGACCGCTCAAGACCATCCAAAAAAATAGGGTTTTCATGGGAAAAACTATTATAAAAAATACGCTGATGGAAGCCAAATTCCGATCAGCGTATTTTTGGTTCTATCAAGGGGTTTGTTTACTTAAATTTTGCCATTTCCTGGGCTTTGGCATCAAAGGATTTCCGGTCAATGGCGTAGCGGCGTGCTTCTTCTAGGGTGACTTTATTTTGTTGCACCAATTCTAGCAACGACTGATCCATCGTTTGCATTCCCATTTGCTTGTTGGTTTGCATCAAGGAGGGGATTTGGAACGTTTTATTTTCACGGATTAAGTTTCCGAGCGCTGGTGTTCGAATGAGGATTTCCAGCGCGGCACAGCGCCCACCACCGGTTTTTTTGAGCAAATTTTGGGCAACCACACCGATGAGGGCTTCGGCGAGCATCTGGCGGATTTGTTCCTGCCGGTCTGCCGGAAACACGTTGATAATACGGTCAACGGTCTTAGCCGCACTATTCGTGTGGAGGGTACCAAACACCAAGTGGCCGGTTTCTGCCGCTTCTACAGCTTTCTCAATTGTTTCCAAGTCACGCATTTCACCGACTAAAATGACATCCGGAGCTTCCCGGAGTGCCGCTCGCAAGGCGGTGGAAAAAGAATGGGTGTGCCGGTGGATTTCCCGCTGATTCACTAGCGATTGCTTATTGGGGTGCACAAATTCGATGGGGTCTTCTAGGGTCAGGATGTGGTATTTGTAATTTTCATTGATGTAATCAATCAGCGCTGCCAGGGTTGTGGATTTCCCACTACCAGTGGCACCGGTCACCAAGCACAACCCTTTTTTGAAATCACCAAATTTGAGTACCGCCGGTGGCAGCCCCAACTGTTTCGCTGTTAAAATCTTGGATGGAATCTGGCGAAAAATGCCGGCAATGCCTTTGCGTTGCATAAATACATTTGCCCGGTACCGCGCATAATCATTCTCGTAGGCAAAATCCACATCATTATGTTCTTCAAAGATTTTACGGTGGTAATCGGTCATAATTTCATAGAGAAACGCCTTATTTTGCTCGTGGGTTAATTCGCCGAATTTTATCGCCTGAATTTCCCCGCTAATTTTGAGCATTGGCGGTGATCCGGTACACATGAACAAGTCAGACGAACCGTTATCGACCATTACTTTGAAAAAGGCATCAATCCGTGCCATGAACAGCCTCCCTGTGTTAGCTATGGTTTACATCATCGGGATAAAGCACTTGAGTCAAATAGAGACCTTGCGGTGGCGCGGTCGGTCCTACGAGGTTACGCTGACCGGTTTCCAACGCCTCTTGCAGTTGAGAGATGGGCATTTTACCTCGACCGATAGCCACCATCGTACCCACCAATGACCGAACCATACCCCGTAAAAAACGATTTGCACAAATCTCAAAGGTTAAATTATCCTCTTGTACCTGCCACTCCTGATGCATGACGTTCACGCGGTAATGTGCCACATCCGAACCGGAGGCACAAAACGCCTGAAAATCATGATCTCCTAACAAAAGCTGCGCCGCCGTCTGCATTTGGGAGACATCTAACCGGGCGTAAGGATAATACCACACATACGCTCGCCCAATCGCTACCGGACGATACGTCATCCGATAGCGATAGCACCGCCGGTACGCATCAAAGCGTGCATGAAACGCGGGAGAAACCGTTTCCACCTGATGAACAACCACATCATCCGGTAAAAGCGCATTTAAACCTTTGTGCAAGCGCTCCAGTGGCAATGGGTTTGTGGTGCGAAAATTGGCAACTTGCCCCAGTGCATGGACTCCCGCATCCGTCCGCCCAGAGCCAATCACCTGAATATCGGTTTGTAATAACTGGGAAAGAACGGCTTCCAGCACACCTTGTACCGTCCGCATTTCCGGCTGGATTTGCCACCCGTGAAATGCGGTGCCATCATATTCAAGGGTCAATTTGATATTGCGCATAGCAGAAGATTGATCCCATCAACGGGCAACAAGGTCACCAACAATACCACTCGTTCTAAAACTTTGTCAACGGTTTTTTAGTCTTTTTGATACGGACAGTGGCGGCAGCCACTACCACAGCAAAATCCCCGTTCCAAATGGAATACAGCCGTCATTACCGGATAGCCGGTTTCCGGGTCCGGGTATGTGGGCTGCTGCTGCTGGCAAGCGGCTTCATGACGTTGCATAATTTCCACAAATTGGGGGTGATCCGGCGCTAACCGGGATGGATGGGGTACCGGAAATTGATATTGCATCCTAGCGGGCATTGTTGGCGACATTCGGTGTGGCTTAGGTGGACTCTATCGCTTGGTGGATAATACACCCTTTTTCATCACACAGGTCATCAAAGGCACAGACGTCTTTCAGGTGGCAATCATTCGGGTCTAGTAGGTGGTTTTGATATTCCCGGAAGCGCTCCATGAATTTACCCGCGATGGGATCCGTTGATAGGACAAATTGGAGGAGTATCAACAATCGTTCTCCGGCGGCTTTGCTGATCAAATGTTCAATTTTACAAGCATCAATTTCCGCTTGGGTAGGCTCCAAGCCGAGCACATCTCGAAAAAATTTGATGAAAATCCGGCGGCGAGACAAAATCCCTTTTACAATTTTTTGCCCGGTCTCACTTAGGTTGAAAAATTTATTCTCATCTTCATCAATGTAACCCCGTTCTTTCAGATTACGCAAGGTAATCGAGGCACTCCCTTTGGTGATATTCAAGTGCTTTGCCACATCGGTTACCCGAGCATATCCCCGTTCCGAGATCAAATCTTCAATTGCCATCAAATGGTGCGCGACGCTGTGGGTGATCTCATTATGTTCAAATTCTTTCCAAACTTCAGTTGTATCCATGCCCAACACTCCAGAAGAGGGTCATAAATCGCGATTTTGGTATCTTCAAAATAACTGATTTTCCGGTTTTGTCAAGTCACAAAGGTCGGATTAAAAGGTCAAGTGTTCCGGCATCCGAAATCGTAACACCTTGATACCCAATATGTTGGATTGATCGGCAAAATATGTCATAAAATCGACCTGCACTACTTTTTTTGCGGTGCTACTGGCATGGCCAAAATAGAGGTGACCCTCCTCTCGAAAACCGAACCCCACATGGCTCACCAAAACATTCCCTTTTTCATACGTGCCATCGGGTAGGAGTTCACCGATTTTGAGGTTTCGAATAACATAGATCATACTTGCAGGCGGTAAGCGATCAATGATGGCAGGGATACTATCGCGGGGAATGTATGTCGTTCCCACCACTTGCGGCGGTAGATCCACCCCCAGCAATTCACGAGGTTTGATCGTAGCATGAATTGCAACCGTTTCCACTCCCAAACTATCGGTAATGTCAGTGACAAACAGACCGTTATGGTGCTTCAAAAAATCTTTAATTTCATAATGATTACGGGTATCATAAGAAATGGGCTTCCCCGGCATGTAGCGCAACCGGTCCATGACCTGCTTTGCCGTCTTGAGGATCGATTTGCCCACCGTTTGTGGCTCTGCCGCCAAATGGGGGTCTGTGGCGATAGCCAGTGCCAGCACTTTATCGCGTAATGTGACACAATCCTCACCAATACCCCAATGTGCCGCGGTCAGGCCATAACGGGTTTGGGGGTCTTTTAACTGGGAACAATCCTCGTTATCCCCACATTCCCCTAACGGACCTGTGGCATCGTAAGGCACATTTAAAAAGAGGCGAAAAATGTGATAGATGCGCTGGTCTAACTCCGGCAACTGGGCAACGGCTTCCAGCACCGTTTGGCGTTCCTCATCCGAGAGTTGGTTAAAAGGACGGTCTGGCACGGCACTGATCATCCATAAAACAGAACATAGCCCCATATAAAACAAAAATTTCATCAATTTGCATCCTTAATATGCATCGTGTCGAAAACGCCACCGCCGGTTACCCATGTTAGTTCATACAGCAGGAGTGACCGTTTTCCGCCAGCAGATATGTGGGAAGCCCGCGCTCCTTCATCAACCGGTGAATCGCCCGGTACAGGAAGCCCGGCACAATGGTATCAAAGGTGCGCTTCACGCAGTTAGGGTTGCGAATCCAGCTCAACATTTGGTGGTATGATGCCTCCCCTAACTTTCCGGTCAAGTGGGTAATGTTTTCTGGCTTGGTAAAGTACGCCAAAATCCCGCTCTTGTCCGCTTCGGGGTGGAATTGGAAACCAGCCATCTCACGGGTAATCCGAAAGCCAGTCAATGCCGCTCCCTCATCTGGACTGTCATAACTGAGGATATTTACACCTAAATGAGCGGCACGGTGGTGCTTGAGATCGATCACTTGCCAATCTCGGTTATCAAAGGCGTAAAAGGGGTGGTCTAAAGGGGAAAGCAACGGGTCGGTTGTTCCGCCGTTCACCGGATAAATGGGCACAATACCAAAACTGGTCTGTTCCCGTTGGTTGACCGTTGCCAGATCAAAATGACGCGCCATGAGTTGGAAGGAATAGCAAATCCCCAAAAAGTGTGTTTTGAAGGCGGTTTCATGGGTCTGATTTTTATCCAGTACCTGATCGATACAGCGGAAATAATCTGCTTCCCAGCGGGTACCTTCACCGGCAAACGGACTGCCGGGTCCCCCAGTGGAGAGCAAGATATCCAGATGATCGAGGGTATGGGGGACTTCCGCACGGTCACGAACCCGGTACTCTTCCAGCAAAATCCGCGTCCCCGGATGCCGTGATAGGACCCGTGCGCCCACGCCAAGGACAATCTTGCGGAAACAGCGCATCGCTTGATTGGCAACCCCGTTGTGCATATCCAAAATACCAATAGTGATGGTTTGTTCTCGCGTGTTGGTTGTAGCTTGCATTCCTTCTCCTGATGAGTGTTTATTAACAATTACGATAAGGAAAGTCGCCAGAATGTAGCCGATCCCGCCCACTTTGGCAAGATTTTTTGTCATCAAAAATTGACTTGGCAACATTACGCAATTATACTATAGGCGGATGTCCACAAAATCCAGACCTCAGAGGGGAAAAATCATGCGCAATTTAATGCCTCATTTTATTCAAGAACAGGATCAACAGCATCTCACGCAGGGACACTTTGATGCCACTGCAATATTTATCGATATTTCCGGTTTTACTCTGCTTACCGAAGAACTCATGAAGTACCAAACGGATGGTGCGGAGGTTCTCACGGGGGTGCTAAACCGTATGTTTAATCCGGTGGTACATACCATTTACCAGCACGGCGGGATGATCTCCACCTTTGCCGGCGATGCATTCACAGCACTTTTTCCATCGGAAAACGACCGGACACCTCAATACGCGCTTCAAGCCGCGTTGCGGATTCAGAAATTTTTCGAGGAGCACTCTGCCTTCCCAACCCCGTATGGGACATTTGAGATGGGTGTGAAAATTGGCGTGTCATTTGGTGATGTTCAGTGGGGTATTTTAAGTGGCGTTCACCCGACTTCTACCACAGGCGTCCAAAAAACCTATTATTTCCGGGGCGAGGCGATTAAAGGATGTACCGCTGCCGAAAAATATGCGGAAACCGGCGATGTTATTCTCGACCAAAAGATAATAGATCGGATTCAGACTGACATCCAGACGACCTATCTCCGCTACAACCGGCAAAAATTAATCCAGTGCCCGGATAACCTACCCCTGAAACCCCCCACGCTACCCACCTTAACGATAGAAACCCTGAGTCAGTACGTTCAGATGAGCGACTTTCCACAACAAGCAGAGTTTCGGAATGTGTGTAGTGTCTTCATCTCATTTGATGAAAATAGCACTGATGAGGTGCTGAATACATTTGTGGGTAACGTCCTCAATTTAGCAATTAACTTTAAGGGTTTTTTTAACAAGATCGATTTTGGAGACAAAGGTGGCGTAATTTTGATCCTATTTGGTGCACCCACTGCCTTTGAGAAAAACGTAGAGCGTGCGCTGGCATTCATAACCGCCTTGCGGGAGGTTGAATGTGGTTTGCTATGGCGAGCTGGACTCTCTTACGGCATGGCATATACCGGCATTATTGGCGGAAAAGAACGGTGTGAGTACACCGCCATCGGTGATGCCGTGAATCTTGCCGCCCGGTTCATGATCAAAGCACCCTATGGTGAGGTCTGGCTGACCGAGCGGATCCATCGTTACAGCCAGAATCAGTATAAACACGAATTACTGGGTCATTTCCGCTATAAAGGGATTGCGGAACCGGTACCCACCTTTAAGTTAATCGCTAAAAAAATATCCGATGAAAAAATCTTTGCCGGCAAAATGATCGGGCGTGCCATTGAACTGCAATTGTTGCACCAATACCTCAAGCCACTCTTTCGGGGTGCGTTTACCGGCATCATCACGATTCACGGTGAGGCGGGCATGGGTAAAAGCCGTCTGATGTACGAATTGAAGCACGAGTTGGGAGATACGGTACAATGGACAGAATGCCAACCTGACCCCATCCTCCAAACCTCATTTAACCCCTTTATACAGATGCTACGTCGCGATTTTCAACAAGTGGATAGCGACCCGGAACCAGTACGAAAGACCAAATTTGAGACCCACTTTGCAAATCGGCTTCGTGCCATCCAAGCGACGGGTGACTATGCAGATATTCACTCGGAATTAGAGCGCACAAAGTCCGTTTTAGGGGCATTGGTGGGGCTCTCTTGGGATCGTTCACTCTATGCCCAACTGGATGCTCGGGGACGCTATGAAAACACCCTCTCCGCCGTCAAGGCATGGCTCCTCAGCCAAAGTTTGGTAAACCCCACCGTTCTCCTGATTGAAGATGGGCACAATTTAGACCCCGATTCGTGGACATTGCTTGACCATCTCCTACACAACATTGATCACTACCCGCTGGCGATCCTGATGACATTGCGTTATAACGATGATGGTAGCCGAATACCATTGAAAACCCACCAACCCCTTGAACATACCATCGACCTGAAACCCCTTTCCAAGGCAGAACTTTACGAACTGGCTGAAGATGGACTCGGTAACCCGATCAGTGAGGCGTTTCATCAGGTGTTATTTGAGCGCACCAAAGCAAATCCCTTTTTCGCCCAACAATTTTTACAATATCTTGCGGAAAATGCTTGGATTGAACTCCGGGAGAACGTGTGGGAATTGACCACTACCTCTATGGACGTCCCGGATACCATTCGTGCCATTCTGATTGCTCGTTTAGACCGCTTGAGCCCGCCCGTACGGGAAATTGTGAAAACCGCAACCACCTTCGGTATGCAATTCGAGCCGCTCCTGCTACGCTTGGCATTGGAAAAATCCAACCCCAATTTTAACCCAAAAGATTTTTACACCTATCTAACGACCGCCGAACAAGAGCGGATTTGGACGTCCATCACGAATCAGAAATATCTCTTCAACAGTGAATTAATGCGGGATTCCATTTATTCCATGCAAATGGGTGAAAAACGGCGCGAATTTCATCGCCAAATTGTAGAAGTCATGGAAGAATTGGGACGGCAAGATGAGGAGCATTATTCGGAGTTGGCATTCCACTGCGAAAAGGCAGAATTGACCGAAAAAGCCCTTTTTTACCTCGAAAAAGCGGCAAATAGTGCCAAAGCGCAATATCAACACCAACAGGCACTCAAATTTTATCATCGTATTTTAAACCTGATCACTCCAAACGTTCACCGCCGATTACACTTGCGAACATTGCTCCAGTTAAGTGAAATTGAGAAGTTAACCGGAAACTGGGAAGAAAGCCGCAACCGGTTACAACTCATCTTGGAATTGACCGGAGATGGCAACCCCCCTTATATTCGCGCACAAGCTCTTTCCCGGCTCGGTGACCTCGCCCTAGACCGCAGTGAATATGAAGAAAGCACCGCATATTACGAACAGGCATGCGCCCTGTTTGACCCCTATGACCACCATCATGATCTCGCCGAAGCTATCGGCCGGCTCGGTGAAATTCAGTACCGGAAAAGCCAGTTTGACGCCGCCTTACACCGGTATCGGGAATCACTGGAAATTTGTAAAAAGTTTAATGATAACACCGGTATTGTCAGCACGTTACTAAATATGAGCAACGTTGCGGCACATCAGGGTGAATATGGGCAAGCAATGGCGTATTTGGAAGAATGTCTTGAATTAAGTGAAGCCACCGGTGATAAACGCCGGATGGCAATTGTCCTCGGTAATATGGGTGCCATTCAAGGTATGCAGGGGAATCCACAAGGCGCAATGCCCTATCTTCAGCAAAACTTGCAACTCAGTGAGGAATTAGGCGATAAAAAAACCATTTCGCGGGTGTGCGGTAATATTGGCGCGGTTTACCAGATGCAACAAAAATATGAACTCGCGCTACTGTACTATCAAAAACGGCTCAAAATGGATGAAGAACTCGGCAACCGGCGCGGTATTGCTTTTGTCTGTAACGGGATCGGGGCAGTTTATCGGGAACAAGGTAAACTGGATGATGCCTTGTTGTACCACCAACGGGCGCTCGCTATCGATACCGCCATTGGCAATAAACAAGGCGTTGCTATCGGGATGGCAGATAGTGGGCGAATTTACCAGTTGAAACAAGAGTACGACCACGCTTTGCATTATTACGATAAAGCGATACAACTGGCGCAGGAAATTCAGTTTCAATGGCTGTTGCCGGCGGTGTATATCCATAAAGCAGAAACACTCTACCACCAGAAACAATTCCCCCGCGCCAAAGAGATCGTCACCCAAGGGTTAGCACTGGCTCAAAAATACCGCCCGGAACGCCTTTTTGCCGGAAATGTGATCTCTGCCCAGATTGATTTTGCCCAAGGTGACCCGGATTTTGCCCGAACGCAAATCCAACACATGCGCCAGCAGACCAGTGACCCGGAACAAATACGTCTATTAGATGCCCTGTTGGAGGAAATGCAATGAAACCATGTGCCTTTTTAACGATGGACAGCCTGACCGGCTATGTCTGTTACGACCATTACCTCTACGAGCCTTTCCAAAAACGGGGGTGGCAGGTGACCCCCATTTCGTGGCGAACAGCCAATGTCCATTGGGATGATTTTAGGGTGGTGGTGATTCGCTCTCCGTGGGATTACCAGACCGATCCCGCACGATTTTTGAAGGTGTTGGAGGAGATTGATCAGTCTGCCGCACGGTTGGAAAATCCGTTGAATATTGTCCATTGGAACTTGAACAAACGTTATCTAGCGGATTTGGCGGAAAAGGGCATCCCCATTGTCCCCACCGGATGGGAAACCACATTTGATGCAAGTCGAGTCGTAACATACTTTGAGACATTCGACAGCACCGAAATTATCATCAAGCCGGTGGTCAGCGCCAATGCAGATAATACCTTCCGTTTGAGCCAGAACAGGTTTGAACCCGAATTGCCACGGTTACAATCCACATTTGCCACGCGAGACTTCATGGTACAACCATTCCGGGATCATATCCTCCATGAGGGGGAATTTTCGCTTTTCTTTTTTGGAGGGGAATATAGCCATACCATCCTTAAAACACCGAAACCCAACGATTTTCGGGTGCAAGAGGAACATGGCGGTCGCCTGCGCACCATTGACCCCGAAGATAAACTACTGCAACGTGCCACCGAAACTCTTGCCCAGATTCCACCGTTGCTTTACGCTCGCCTCGATTTTGTCCGCCATGCCGGTGATTTTGAACTAATGGAATTGGAGCTGATCGAACCCTCACTCTATTTCAACATGGATGCGAACTCGGCAGAACGCTTTGCGGATGTATTCGTGCGGTGGGTGGAACGGTAAGTTTTCCGAATGGTTAGGGTTTGAGCTGCCGTTTGCGCCACCACTGAATCCCATAGACCAGCGCGTAGAATAAAATTCCCAGCGCATCGGTAAGAGTGTTGGGTTGGATTAGCATAAAAGCGGTTGCCAGCAGTATGATACGCTCGAACCACGTGGTGCGGATCATGACAAAACCTTGTGTACCGGCGGCAAACGCAAACATCCCCACCACGCCGCTGGCAAAGATGTGCAAACCGTGCCCCCAACTGTGCACATCCACCAAGATCAGATTCGTATTGAAAATAAACATAAAGGGCAGAATCGCCGTGCGCATATCATAGATAAAGCCCTGCACCCCGGTTTTGATCGGTTCGGAACGGGCGATGGCAGAAGCGGCATAAGCGGCAAGCCCTACGGGCGGGGTATCATCGGCTAAAATCCCGAAGTAGAAGACGAACAGGTGTGCCGCCACAAGGGGAAAGGTCATCCCCACTTCTGGTCGATGTCCCAGTTCATAAATGACGGGGGCGGTGAGCGTTGCCATCACGATGTAGTTGGCGGTAGTCGGTAAGCCCATGCCCAAAATCAGGCTGGCGGCAGCGGTAATCAGCAGGGTAAATACAATTTGGGTTAACCCCTCAAAATGCCCTAGATCATGGATGATAATCTGAATCAAGGGAGCGATGATGTGGGTCACTCCGCTAGCTAACACAGCACTAACCGTATCAATGATTTCCGTCAGGCGCAACCCCAATCCGGTCAGGTTGACTACCCCCACAATAATCCCAGCAGACGCCGTGGCAACACCAACACCCACCATGTTGCGGGCACCGGCTTCCAATCCTTTGTAAAATTTGGTGAAACCCAATTTGAAGGCTGGGGCAAGGGGTTGCTTATGGTAAATGGCGAGGATGGGGTCTTGCAGGAGCATCATTCCGGCGGTGACGACAATGGCAATCATCGCAGAATAGGCAGGGGTAAAGCGAGCGATCACGAGTCCCCAAATGAGCACAAAGACCGGGATCAGATAATGAACACCTCTAATAAAAGTGCCCCACCGGCTGGGCAGTTCCGCACGAGGCACACCTTGCAAACCCAGTTTGAGGGCTTCCAAATGAACCACATAGAACAGAGCAATATAGGAGAGCAACGCCGGGACAATGGCGTGGCGAACAATATCAAAGTAGGGGATACCAACAAATTCCGCCATGATGAATGCCGCCGCTCCCATAATGGGCGGCATGAGTTGCCCGTTGGTGGAGGCGGCGACCTCCGTTGCCGCCGCTTTGTGGGGAGGGTAGCCGATTCGTTTCATCAGTGGAATGGTGAACGTGCCGGTGGTCACCGTATTGGCAATCGATGAACCGGAGACCGTGCCCGTCAGCATAGATGCCATGATCGATGCCTTCGCAGGTCCGCCCCGGAACGTGCCCAAAAAAGCATATGCCACATCAATGAAATATTTGCCCGCCCCCGCTTTGTCCAACATCGACCCGAACAGAACAAACAAAAAGACAAATTGAGTTGAGACGCCGAGCGCTACCCCAAAAATGCCTTCTGTCGTCACGTACATCTGACTAATTAAGCGGCTCACGTCGTAACCGCGATGCGCAATCAAGTCAGGCATAAGAGGGGTTAAAAAGGGCAAAGCACCGCGTGGCCCCGCGAGGGAGTAAAGCAAAAAGATGGAAGCAATCACCGCGAGAGCAGGTCCTAAACTCCGGCGCGTGGCTTCCAACAAGAGCAAAATGAAGATCGATCCGAACCAAACCTCACGCAAAATGGGGATACCAGCGCGTTGCTGGATACCGGTGTAATCCAAAACAATATAGAGCACACCCAGCCCAGCAATGAGAGCAAATAGATAATCATACACCGGAATACGGTTGGTCGCTGTTTTTTTCCGAAAGGGAAACACAAGATAAGTCAGGACAATCGCAAAACAGAGATGAATCGCCCGGGCGCGGGTCGCATCCAGCACGCCGAAAGAGGCAATCCAAAGTTGAAAGAGCGACCAGCCAATCGCTAAGCCAAAAATCACCCAGTGCATTACGCCAGTGGGGCTACGGCTACCGATTTCAGCATCTTCAGCAATGTGTAAGGCTTTTTCAAGGTCTTCGGGGATTGCGTCGTTTGGAAGATTGGGTTTGGGGGTCATAGAGAGCCCGTCACGTTGTTTTTGGAGATGGAAAATGTACAAATTGCCAACGGTTCACTGTTCAGTGGGTATTATTATGTTCCTTCTCCCAATTGTCAATCAAAAACTCTGTGGGAAAATGGCTTTACTTTTTGTTTGGTAAAATCTATTTTGGGGAGGGATCAACAAACGGGCATATCTTCTGTACCCTTTTAAGGAAGTCGATCATGGCAAACAAACCTCTTTTTCATGAGCGAATCAATCGCACTGTAACGGATGAGCAAGGTAAACAGTATGTTCAAATTCGGCATGAAAACCGGTTTTATAAGGTGGAATTTGTGGAGACCGAAGCCGAACTAAACAGCATTAAGACCTTAAATCAAGAGATTTTTACTGGGCACCAATCCTTAACCTACCGCCAGTTGATGAATCTGATCGGGCATGGCAAAGCCTTGATTATCCGCGATGATGCGGGGGCAATCGTTGCAAAATCACTGATTTTATTAGAACCGGTTGATGACCCGGACGTAAAACTTGCCCCGAAAATCAATCCGCGTTTAGCCACGGGCGAGGCATACACCTACGAAATTTTTATTCTAGATGAGAGTATCCACCTTCACTACTTTTTTGTGTTACTGAAAGCACAAAAGGTGATTGCGTTGGAAGCCGGCAAGAAAAAGATGTTTTTACCGGTGAAATTTGACAATGTGGGCGGTATCCGTGACCGGATTGAGGAAGGATTCCGTATTACCGGTTATGATGCGAACTGGTATCCCGCTGAGGAGAGCGGTGAGCGGGAACGGCTGATCATGGAATGCGACTTGATTAATGACCCCCTGCCGTTCGATCCCATTGGTAAAAGCCTCCGGCTAGAACAAGAGCGGATTCCCGTCATCCGTACGGTGACCGATAAGCACGTGATATTAGCCATGCGCCCCGTAGAACTGGCAATACCCATCTCCTCTAGTTTAGAAATGGATAATCTGGCACGAGACGCTATCGAACAAACACTCCTCTCCGGGTACATCGGCACCGGTTTGCTGTTAGCCGATGAGTACGGCCATACCCTACCGGGGCAAAATCTGTTAATCTTCCACAAAAACGATGACTATTATCCACCAGATTCACTCTTCTACGATCCGCACGTCACCACGGAATACGGACGCTTACGAGAAGTCATCGTCTGTTACCCGCCCGAAACGGCACAAATCGACCCGGAGGACGTGATCAACGACATCCAAAAATTGAATGTGGGCAATGTGGATACCATAGCTTACAAAGAGGAATACCAGCAGTTTGTCCGTACCTTGCAGGAACACGACGTGCATATTGTGCGCACCAATGTGGTCGGCAAAGGGGGTAAAACCGTGGTTTTCACCCGCGATCCCGCAGTGACCATTGGCAATACATTCGTTGTTGGGCGGTTGGCAAAGGAGCAACGCACCTACGAAACCAACGGCATGATCCGTACGGCGCGGGGTAAAAAAATGGTGGTTTTGCTGGATGACGCCGAGGCGATTATCGAAGGTGGTGATGTCATTTTTATCGGCGATAAAAAATTAGCGGTCGGGCTGGGTCAACGCACCACTCCGGCGGGCTTGCAACGCTTGCAAGAAACATTTCCGGACTACGAATTTATCGGGGTGGTACATCAGGAACTTCATCTGGATGTGCTGTTTACCGTTTTGGGCGAAAAAACATGCTTGCTGGATGTGACCCGCCTACCCGAAAGCTTCATCGAACGACTGAAAGATGAAGGATACCAGATGGTTATCGCCGAACCCTCGGAACAGGTCACGCTCGGTTGTAACGTCGTCTGTTTGGATAACAACAAAGTGATTGCCGTTGCCGAGAACCCCATCACCAACCAACGGCTACGCGATGCCGGAATTGAGGTGATCGAAGTCAGTATGCCCAACATCATCAAAAACGGTGGCGGTCCGCGGTGTATGACGTGCCCCACCTTCCGGGAAGACTCAGATGTCCATCCCTAAATCGGATCAACCAACAAACATTTTACCTTTATGACCAATATGTTATAACTCAGTTAATGGGTTCATAACCGGAGAGACTCATGTACATCTATCACACCAGCATCAAATTGCATGATACCGATGCTGCCGGACTGCTCTTTTTTGCCAATCAGTTTAAACTGGCACATGACGCTTATGAGACCTTCTTTAACGCCCTCGGTTTTAATTTGGGCAAGATGATCCAATCCGGTACGTTTGTTCTGCCAATTGTCCATGCCGATGCCGATTTTACTGCCCCGCTCTTTGTTGGAGACCGGGTCGGAATCCGCATCCATTTGGGAAAAGTGGGACGAAGTTCTTTTACGCTGCTGTACGATATTCTGCGTGAAACCGGAGAGACCGTCGGGCGAGTGAAAACCGTTCATGTGGCAATCGATAAACAGACACGGGAAAAAATCGAGCTTCCGGAGCGTCTCAAAATGGCACTGATGACGGGCGGGGAATCCCTTCCGGAATGAGAAAAAGAACTGGTTTTACATGGCATTTTAGTTGCAGGTTCCTTCCAAGGTTCATAGCAAATTGGGCGCGTTCAATACCAACAAATAGAATGACCAATCACCCCTCACAAGGAGCCACGATGATGAACCGAGTCGGATTCGGAACATTACTCATGTGCACTCTGCTTATTGGATGCCAGCCCCTAGACACGAAACAATATAAAGAGGTAAACCTCAACGATCAGTTTACCTATTCTGAGAACCATCGATCGACACCTGCAGAATACCATCCAGACCAGTGGGTGATTGCGATTGCTTCGATTGTCTCAGCAAATGAAAGCTTCTCGGCATATGATGAACTGATCCAGTATATTGGGCTCAAACTTGGACAGCCCACCCGAGCGGTCTATACCAAAGATTACAGCGAGGTTTATACCCTTTTTAAAGAGCACAAAGTTGATGCGGCATTTATCTGTTCTGGGCTTTATATTATCGGTAAGAAACATCAGCTCATGGAATTACTTACAGTACCAGTTGTCAATGGAGCTCCAACTTACCAGGCGTATATTATCGTGCCCCGTACCTCTTCCATCCAACAGTTTGAAGAACTCGACCAAAAAACATTTGCTTTTACCGATAGACTCTCGCTAACAGGGTGCTTTTACCCGTTATATGGACACCAGCAACCCCTTACCTTTTGGAAAAAAGTTATTTTTACCGGAAACCATGATGCATCAATTGAGTTAGTCAACCGGGGGATTATTGATGGAGCCAGTGTGGACGGGTTAGTGTTTGAAGATATCGCCCGGAATGACCCGTCACGAGTACAAAATATTCGTATTCTGGAGAAGTCCGAACCTTTCGGTATCCCCCCGGTGGTCGTTCATCCGAACGTGGGAAAAACCAATAAGCGCCTACTGCAACAGGTGTTTTTGCAGATGGATCACGATTCAACCGGGCAAAATATTCTTCGCAAAATCCATATCGATCATTTTCAACTTCCTGATGAAACGCTCTATGAAACGTTGGAATCAATGGTGCCGGACTCTATTATCCCGTAAGTTTATCCGAATTCGGACAAAATTTATTCTTTCGTCTGTTTTCGCGATTATTTCACTCGGGCTAATTCACCTTTTCATTACAAATACGTTTATTATCACCAC
>RFFQ01000092.1 GCA_003697105.1 Gemmatimonadota bacterium
TCGAATTCGAGGATACATTTCGACGCTCAAAAAACGAAAGCAAAATATTCTCGAAACATTGACACTTACCTTTACAGCTGAGCAGGCTGTGTAGTTACAAAATATTTTCAGTTTGACCCTTTCCATCGTATGAGTTGCAGAGATAGTGCCAAATATCAGCCGCCTGCCGGGTAGTCCACGGCATAATTCTTGTTTCTGAATAGCATGCTGTTGTTTTCCTAAAATCTTTGTGCCTTCGTGGTTTTAAATCCCCGGCGTAAGGCTGTTCACCACCAAGAGGCGAAAGGCAAAAATGGCGGAATTTGATGATGATGTTTGGCTGGATGTTTAATTTTTCAGGGATTTCGCCGCTTGTATCATCGCCACAGAAAGACGCTTGTTTTTGTTGTATTATATATGCGATATATCCTTACTTGACAGGTATTACTGTTTTGTCTATAAATGAGTACGTTGTTTTTTATCTTTCTTCACGCGCATGGGTTTGACCCTGCTCAAGGAATTTGATGGCTATGCTCAATTTGTTACCTCATTTTATTGTTGATCGGTTCAAGTGTAATCAGAATCAGGGTCAATTTCAGGCGGTGGGAATGTTTGTGGATATTTCGGGTTTCACCTCCATGACCGAAATTTTAATGCAAGGTGGGGAGGAAGGGGCAGAAATTCTCTCCAATATTCTCAATTTGGTATTTGAACCTACCGTGAACGCGGTGTACCGGGGTGGTGGTTTTATCTCCAAATATGCCGGTGATGCGTTTACTGCCTTCTTTCCGGTTACCCCAGACCAAACCCCAACTTCATTGACTCTCTCCACACTCCTCTGCGCAGAAAAAGTTCAACATATTTTTCAGACTTTTGGATTTCAAGAGACGAAGTTCGGTAATTTTAAACTTGAGGTAAAAATCGGTCTTTCGTTCGGCGATTGTGATTGGGCAATTGTCGGTGATGAAAGTAAAGCATTTTTCTTTCGGGGGGAGTTGATTCATGGGATTACCGCTTCTGAAGATCGGGCAACAGAGGGGATGGTTGTTTTTGATGAAAAGATGATCTCCTATATCGATAAAGAGATTGTTTCTTTTGAGCCGTTATCATCTGGTTTTTATGTGTTTCGATCTCTGAACCGGAAATTGCTGAAACATTACCAACTTCCTAAAGTTCTACCACGTTCCCGATTGAGTAAGTCGGTTGCGCGTCAATTTTTGCCTCTTTCTGTCATTGATTATAACAAGGCGGGTGAGTTCCGAAATGTAGCATCCGTATTTATCTCATTTGAAGGGCTTTCGACACTAGAAGAACTCCATTTGTGGGTATCAGCGGTGTTGGAGGGTGTCAATAAATTCTCCGGTTATTTCCCGGATTTGGAATATTCGGACAAAGGCTGGGTGATCTTGTGTACGTTTGGGGCGCCGATTGCCCATGAGAATAATATCAGCCGCGCCTTAGAGTTTATCCTCGATCTACAGGAAAGAGTCCGGGCGATCAAAACGTTGGAACCGCTACGATTTCGGGTGGGAATCACTTATGGCAAGGTTTATGCTGGAATCATCGGTGGTAAAAAGCGCTGTGAGTATGCGACCATTGGTGATGTCGTCAATTTGGCGGCGCGGTTTATGATGAAAGCCGATTTTGGCCAGATTTGGGTCTCTGAGCGGGTTTCTGATGCGGTAAAGCACTATTTTGAGATCGAATACCTAGATCGCTACCGCTTTAAGGGGAAATCGGAGCCTATCCCTGTTTACCGGTTAAAAGGGAAGCGGAGTTCTGTTCAGGTAACATTTGCCGGTCGGTTTGTTGGGCAACGCTCTCAATTGCAGAAGGCAAAAAAAGTACTGCGAGCGCTATCGGAGCATCAGTTTGGCGGTGCTTTATACATCTATGGGGAAGCCGGGATGGGCAAATCTCGGTTTATTCACGAGCTACGCGAGCAGTTTCAAGATTATCAGTGGGCGTATTTGCGATGTGATAACATGCTCCAGAAGTCGTTTAACCCCTTTACGAGCTATTTAGCCGAACTGTTTGATCTGAACCAACAAAGCCGCCGTCAAAATCAAGCTCGTTTTAAGACCATCTACCGGGATTTGATCCAATCGGCGAGTGACCATCCTGAAATTGTCACCGAATTGCACCGGTTAGAGTCCCTGATTGAAGGCTTTTTAGGTATTCATGACCCTAAGGCGGATTCCCTATACAATCAACTGGATACGAAACTCCGGTACGTGAACACACTTTATGCACTCAAAGAGATTTTTAAGGCGTTGAGCCTGAAAGCACCATTAGCTCTTGTAGTAGAAGACATCAAGTGGATTGACCCGGATTCGGTGCGAGTCCTCCAAACACTGTGTCGTAACATTGATGATTTTCCGATATTGTTAATTTTAACCAGCCGTTATAACGATGACCAATCGAAACCCTCACTGAACCTAGATTGTCAAGAAGATCAGATTGAATTAACACCCCTTTCCGGCGAAGAGATTGAAACGTACGCGAAATCCCTCTTAAATGGGGATATTTCATCGAAACTGGCGCAAAATCTAAAGCAAAATACACAGGGAAATCCGTTGTTTATCGAACAAAATATTCTTTATTTTCGAGAGTCAAAGGCCATTATTCCGCATACGGTGACCGATGAGACGGGACGCGATTATACGATGTGGGACCTGGTTAAAGATGAGGTTTCCGTGCCGTCTTCGATTAGCGATTTGCTGATTGCCCGAATCGACCGTTTATCGAGTGAATTAAAGGAGATGACACAAGCGGCTTCTGTTGTCGGGCGTGAGTTTGATTATGTTTTGTTACTTTCCGTATTGCAACGAATTAACAAAGAGCTTGAGATGACACGCTTTAAAACCTATTTGAATATAGGTCAGCAAGAGAATATTTGGCGGACGGTAGGTCATGTGAAGTATGCCTTTACCCATTCTATGATGCAGAGCGCGGTGTATCAAATGCAGTTGAAACAGCAAGTGCGGGAGTTACACCGGATGGTAGCGGAAGCCATTGAACTGTTTTATCTCAATGATAAACAAGCGTATGCTGATTTGGCGTTTCATTATGACCGGGCAGAAAACCGCGAAAAAGCTATGGAGTATCTCTTCAAAGCGGCAGAAACGGCTAAACATAACTATGAAAATGAGAAAGCATTGGAGTTTTATTCGCGTTTGATCGAATACCATGAGGCAGAATATGACGGAGCAACGGATAATATCCCAGGGGTGACGGACTCTGAGGATGCTCATCAGGATTCAGACCGATCTTACATCAATTTATTGACTGAGAAAGGTAAACTGTTTCAAAAGATGGGGCGCTGGGAGGAAGCGGACCAGATTCTAAAACGGGCATGTGATCTGGCAGTTAAAAGTGGAAATCAACGTCGAATGGGTAAAACCTATCTCAATTACGGGATGATCAAGTTGCATAAAGGTGATTACGATAATGCCCAAAAGTACTTGAAACTGGCGCAGGAGAGTTCTCAAAAAGCAAATGATGATTATAATCTGGTTACCATTATCGGCAATATTGGTGTACTCCATGCCTATCAAGGGAAAATGGAAGAAGCTATCCAGTATTTTAACCAACAATTAGAGCTTGCCGAGAAAACCCATAAAAAGGAAGGCATTTCGTTTGCCGTCGGTAATCTGGGCATCATTTATGACCAATTGGGACAATTTGAACAGGCGATGTCCTTTTATCAGCGAAAGTTAGACCTTGCTCAGGAAATGAACGATAAAACTCAGATTGTTAATGTTACTATGAATATCGGTGCGGCGTACCTCACCCAAGGACAGTACGGCTCCGCAATGGAATATTTGGAACGATCCCTTGAATTAGCTCAAACGATCGGTGACAAACAGGGTATTGTGGAAGCGTTACTGAATATTGGTCTGATTGAGTACGAATTGGGCAAGTTCAGTTTAGCTATGAAACGACTCGGGGATTGTCTTCGGTTAACGGATGAACTCGGTGCACGTTTGCACAAAGCGTTTGCGTTGACAACATTAGGGCGAACGTACAAAGATACGCGTTCGTATCCGCAAGCAGAATTACATCTAAATCAAGCCATTGATTTATGGAAGAATTTGGGCGCACGCTATTATATGGCACAAGCACTGGTTGAAAAAGCCGAGTTGCTCTTTATTCAAAATCAGTATGACGAAGCTACGACCTTAGTTCAAGATGGATTGGAACATGCCCAACAAACTGGTTATGCGGAATATGTATTTAAGGCAAACCTACTTTACCATCGCATTCGTTATCAATTGGGGGATGTTACCGGGGCAATTTCAGCCCTGCAAGCGATGTTACACGGTAATCTCTCAGAACAAGATCGTGCCGACCTTGCATTTGTCCTTTGGGAAATGACCGGCGAAGAGGATTTTCGTGAAACTGCTACCGATATTTATCGGAAATTGTATGACGTTACTCCAAAGTCGTATTACAAAAAGCGCCTAAAACAATTAACTTGATTTGTTCCATTTTAGTCTAAGGAGAGGTACTATGCACCGTACATATTTATTTCTCGGTGTTGTGTGTGGTTTTCTGATATATGTTGGTTCGGTTTTCGCCCAAGATACCGACTTTCGCTTAATGGCGCCCGCGGGGGCGGGTCGCGCTGAAGGGGATAGTGTGTTGCTGCAGGTAAATCTGGACGGAGTGACGATTCCATTAGGGCTATCTCCGAATCGAGCTTTTCGCAGTTTCCAAATTGGTTCCAGCGATGCCGTAGGTCGTGTGGGCGGTTTACCATATTTTTCTGTAGGGGAAGCCGGAGAAACTCGGATCAATTTATTTAATGATGGCAGCCGTGCGTTCCGTAGTTTTCAAATTGGTTCTAGCGACGCAGTGGGCCGTACAGACCCGGATACATTGTTGATGGTGAGTGATGAGGGGGTTACGATCCCATTGGGCCCGCAACTGTCGGGTCGGGCGTTTCGTAGTTTTCAAATCGGTTCAAGTGATGCGGTCGGTCGTGCCGGTACTGTGCCGTATCTACGAGTAGGAGAAGAAGGTACCCAGATTAATTTACTCTCTGACCCGATTCGAGCATTCCGTAGTTTTCAAATTGGCTCTAGCGACGCGGTGGGTCGTACAGAACCGGATACGTTGTTTATGGTTAGCGATGAAGGCGTCACGATTCCGCTTGGTCCGCAACTGTCAGGTCGGGCATTTCGCAGTTTTCAAA
>RFFQ01000093.1 GCA_003697105.1 Gemmatimonadota bacterium
AAATCAAATTGAGCACCAAATGGAACGAAAAATCAAAAAACTGCAGAAAGCAGCATGAAGACTAAATCAACTAATCATTACTTGTCGAATTTGAGTAAATACCCTCCGTCAAGAGCGATTGCGGCTTGAAATCCCTCCGAATCTGTAAAAGATGGAAGGCATAGCTGATCTGGCAATAGTTGAACCTTGAAACTTCCCGACTCAGCACTGAAAGGTAGATCACACCCCAGTTAGAATCGGGAAGGTCTGGATTTCTTGTAAAAATGATGGGCTGTTGTTCGGTTCCTTCAGCAATGATGTTGCCATCGACCCAGATCATCTTAGCCGGGGCTTCATTGCCGCCGATCTGGGTAAAGTTATAGTAATTGGGCGGATCAAATAAGGCAGAACGAACTTGAATGATCGTACCGGCTTGAATTGTCAAGGTCACATGGGGATCAATATACAGATCGTTGACCACGATGTATGGATTGTTGCCCGGCGACCAAACCGTATCCTCGGTTAAATGCCCACCGACTTCTATTGCCAAGCTGGTGCAAGGTATCAGTAACACCAAAACCATCAAAAGCTTATTCATGTCATTCTCTCCAAAAAGAAAACCCTCATAGAGTTCAAAACTCTATGAGGGTTAATATCGTTTACTTCAATAAGACAAGTTTGGTGATTTGCGTAAAATCGTCATTTTCAAACCGGCAGAGATAAATCCCTGAAGAAACATTTTGATTATAGTTTCGTGTACGGAAAAACCCCAGAAGAGGTTTACCGGGATTTAACCGATCCTATTCTGGTATTCTATCGTTATTTCAACAGCGTCATACGGTGGGTGCGGACGACCCCCTCACCGGTTTCTAAAACATAGAGATAAACACCACTGGCAACATCCCGTTGGTACTGATCCGTACCGTTCCACTCCACGGTATGATACCCAGCTTCCATTGTCTCATCCACCAATGTGTTGACCAACTGTCCTTGCAGATTATATATCCGCAAGCTGATATGGCAGGCAACTGGCAGCCCAAAATCAATCCGAGTCTTTGGATTGAACGGGTTCGGATAGTTTTGGCTTAGAATCACCTGTTCTGGAATCATTACTTGGGGTACAATCTTCACTTCAGCCTGAATTGCCGGAAGCGGCTGTTCATTGAACATCAGATTATCCAGCATAACGGTGCCCGTTTGGCCCACGTCTCCAAGCACCTGAAAGACGATGTTAATCAACGTCCCTTCACCTTCTAACGGCGTTAGGCGATACCCGGCCAGATGTTTAGTGCCTTCGGCGAGAACAAATCCCTCGGTTAACGTTCCGGCGGTACGGTATTCCACAAATTCCAGCATTTCGGAATCATAATCCAGTACGGCTTGCATGGCGATAACACCCAATCCGGTAACATCCGTCACGTACACCGGAACGATCAATTCATGATCCGGTGCGACGGTCAAATCGGTTACGGAAAGGGGATTCATCGCCACCGGATGGTCCGCTTTGTGTGCTCGGGCGGCGGCTTCTGGTGACCAGTTGCCGGTCACCTCACCATAGATTATGCCCGTGAAGTCCTGATCCGGTTGGTCTGCATCTAACGGCATATATTCATACATTTCTGGCAGCCAGAGCCACTCACCGGTACGAGCGCTACTGGAAATATGGGATGAATATTGCAGAATCCGAGCGGCATCGAATGGTGAAATCCCACCATCGCCTGTAACATCCGCCGCCATCATCTGATATTCATTGAAATCATACAAACCGGCGGAGTACTGCGCCACACGCGCCGCATCAAACGCCGAGATGGACGGGTGCGGCTGGGTCGCGTCCCCGTAACCCGCTAAGTTGACACTTAGGGTATAATTTCCTTCGGGCGTATCCATGAACGCGAACATACCGGTTTCACTGGTTTGCGCGGTAAATTCTCGATCTCCGGCGAGCATTACTTCCGTATTGGAAATCGCGGTATCGTTCCAGTATTGCACCTGACCGGTTACATCAAACAAATTACCGCCCACATTGAAGCTAACCGGAATAACAATAGGGTTATCTATATCCGCATCATTATGGATGATGGCAAGCGAGCCTGTATATGTGCCCAAAGCGTCCACGCGGCTCGCATCCAGATACACCGTCACTTCCGCAGAGCCATCACTATTGAGGGTGAGCTGTTCGGGTGTCGTGTAAAGCCAGCGGCTGGGGGAAATCTTCACCGCGAGGTCATCTTGGACATATTCTGCGTTACAGGCAATTTCCAGACCCGCACCCGCATTATCTTCGATTCCAATAGTGGCACTGTTGAGTATGCCGCTCATGGATTGATAATACAGATGAATATCATCATTATCATGCAAGACAATCTGGAAGGTGTAATCACCCTCTTGAGAGCTACTGAAGCGTTTCCAATGGGTGTATTGTACCGTGAAGGTGTTTCCATCCGTGTAGTAATACAGTTTACCACCGCGTGCCCGGAGGTCATCCCAGAATCCGGCAATCATGTTTTCGGGACCATCTGACATACCAATACAACTATTGCTGAAATCCTGGGAATCACTGGTAAAGGTGATAAAGCCGGTACTGGCAATATTGACGGTGCTAAAGGTTTGACCATAGAAGTTAAAATCAAACCCAAGTTCAATATCCGGGAAGTTATCGCTGTCGCGGCTGAACAGTTCCGTACCCACTTCGCGGATGTCGTTCCAAACAAAGAAGGGTCCGCCATCTTCATTGCTATCTGTCCAGGTGTAACCGTAATAGTCGGGTCCGCCACTGCTACGCAAAACGGGCGTATTTTGGTTACGGTCGGTTTCGCCATGTACACCGCCTTCATCCACACCCACGACCGTCTTTTTGAGGTAACGAGTAGAGGCGGTTTCCATATCGGCGCGAATTTCCGCCATCAGGGGGAGGTCACCGCTCCCCAGATTGTCGATGGTCAACGTGACTTCAGCCATTTCACCTAAATCATTGACTTGTGCGCTGATTTCTACCGGTTCAACCGTAATTTGCGGATCCGTCACGGTGATCGATACCGGGATGTTAATGGTATTGGCACAACCAAAGTTTGCCGTTAGGGTAGTGGTATATGTTCCGGCTTCGCTGGGTGCCGTAATCCAGACCGTGACCGTTTCGGAGTAGCGGGGCATCAATCCGTTGCCCATGGATGGGCTGGTGTCCAACCACGCCGCTTCGGGGTCTTCTGTAAAGGTATAATCCAGCGCGGCAGTGGCGGTAGCATCATTGGTTATCACAATTTCGACGGATTCCGTCTGATTTTCGTACAGATTGAGCGAAATTGCATCCGTATCCATCAGCGGAAGACATTCGCCTCCGGTAATTGTAAAGTAACAACCGACTTCTACATCCGGATGTTCCGGATCGTTGCTGAGGATGTGGGCAACGGCATAATATTCACCGTCAATCATGGTTGCTCCGCCGGCGCTTGCCGGTTGGGCATCAAAGAAGACCGATTCGGTTACCGATTCACCTGCCATTACCGTACCCATTCCCGGGTTAAACGTGGCATACTCATAGGCGAAGTCACCCAAATCAATACCAACCAATTGGTCTGGATCGGATTGCACCATGGCACACAGCAGAATCGTACCGATTTCCCATTGAGTGGTCAGGAACAGACCGCCCGTGTAGGGACCACTGATACCCGGGGAAAGCGTTACACCGGTTAATTCCTGATTAAAAATATCATACTGGGAGATGACCGGATCACCTCCCGAATACGGGTCAAAAATCCAAAGGTAGGGTCCACCTAATGTCAGATTATCATACGCCAATCCAGTGATGCGATAGCTTGGATGATCGTAATACTCAACGGTACCATCCCGGTGGATAAACTGGATACCTTCATAACTCCCGACCCAGAATCCATCCCGATCTTCATCGTAGGTCAGCCCGTCAAGGGAGACCAATTCTGGAATTTCAATCGTTCCAACAACGGCTTGAGCATCCAGATCAATTTGGTATAATGTATTACCCCGAGCCCCATCGGAGTAATAGGTGGCATATAAATATTCGCCATCCGAGGTAAAATCAAGGAAACCCACGGCAGCATTGATACCACTAATGACCATGTGGTCTAAAATGTTACCATTTCGATCCAGTTTGTAAATGTGGGGCCGGTTAAAATCGCCTGTGTAAAAATAGGTTCCATCAAAATATACGGCGGATTGGTACGGCGACTGTGTTTCTGCCTGCACATTCACATTGAGCAGGACATCACCTTGATCGCGTAGCACGGGAGTACTGGTACGGCTTTGCGGAAGACTGCCTTCCACCGGCAATGTGGTAGTAATTGGATCGGAATTATCCAGCGAATAATGGGGGCGGGAAAACGCTTCTTTCAAGGGACGTACTGAGCGCGCCGCCGCCACTTGAGGCACTTCCGCGTTATAATCCACCACGATTTGGTAAGTTAAATCCCCAGAACCCGTATTTTGAATCACCACATCTACCGGGTCTGTCGTTAAACCGGTATTGCGATCAATCGATAGACGAAGTTCTTCCGTGTCAACCCCAATTTCCGGATTATAGACATTCATGGCGACCGGAACATTCAATGTTCCACTGTTGTCACCGGCTTCCCAGTGGATGAAGATGGTGCCTTCCAGCGTGCCTACCTCTTGGGCAGTATTAAATATAACGTCCATTTCCCGGCATTCCCCCGGGACGATTCCGGAATCCCAAGCTGGGCTGAACAAGAGCCAATCCACATCGGTACTCACCGTCCAGGCAATCGCTGAGGTGGAAGTTTCCGCATTACAAACATTTAAGGTTTGCGTGTACGGGGTATATGCCAGCACAGTTTCATTCAGTTCTTCCGGCACCACTGAGACCTCTGCGGTACCGCCAGTGATGTTCATTTCAATCGGGATGATACATTGCGGGGTTTCGGGGTCGTTGGATTCAATGATCATGTTGGCATAGTACATTCCGGCAAGCAATCCGGGTTCCGGGTTGAACGTGAGTGTTGTTGGTATGGATTCGCCGCCGGCAATTACTCCTTCATACGGTTCGGCGGAAACCCAAGAGACCGGCGGATTGATCATCACCGCCAATTGATTGTGGATATACGGCTCATTACAGACAATTTCCAAGCCGCGTTGGGCATTATCCTCAATGCCGGCAACAATCGGGACGGTATCGCCGACCATCGTGTCATAGTACAATGCCATACGCCCATCGCGATGGATCACAAATTGGAACGTATATGGACCGCCGATACCGTAATAGCCCATCACGGCATCAAATTCAACAATAAACTCATCGGGACCCGCTTGGTAATAGACCGTTCCGCCCCACGGTACGCCTAAATCTGCCCAGAAAGCGGCAAACATATTTTCGGGACCATCAATATCACCGATACACGAATTGGTGTAATCCACCATATTGCTGGTGAATGAGAGATAGCCTTTGCTACAAATATAAACACTGTTAAACGTTTGCCCGTAGAATTCAAAATCGAAGCCCAAATCAAAGGGTCCTTGGGTCTCATCTGCGCCCATCAATAACTCTACTCCACTTTCACTGATGTCGTTCCAGATAAACTCAGGACCCCCCGCTTCATCGCTGTCTATCCAGGTGTAGCCATACCAATCCGGACTCCCTGTGTTTCGTAGATTCCGGGCATCTTGGCGGCGTTCCGCGCGAACATCGATCACACCCTGATGTTCTGCGTTCGGGGTGACATCGACCCCTTCAATGGTCTGCGGTAATCCTCCGGGGAGGGAGAGTTCCGGTCTCAGTTGAAGATCAATGGTGTAAACCAAATCACCTTCGCCACTGTTGGTCAGAGTGAAATTGTCTGGATACGGGACATCGGTTTGCCCGACTTCAAAATCGATAGTCAATGTTTCATCGCATCCCACCGGGCTTGGTTCTATCCGCGGTACATAGACATCTAAAACCACCGGAACAGTGATTGTGCCGGAAGTTTCGTAATCCCCTTCTTGGTTGTCCGTCCAGTTGATGAGGAGATTGACCTCATTAT
Source organism: Gemmatimonadota bacterium (assembly GCA_003697105.1). GTDB lineage: Bacteria > 4572-55 > 4572-55 > J002 > J002 > J002. The sequence continues at coordinate 5,988 of RFFQ01000093.1, forward strand.
CCCCTTCTGGGACGCCGGTGGCATCAAAGTACAGGGTGATTTCATCGGTGGCATCAAAGCCGAGAGGCTCTTCATTCGTGTAGTGGTCTAAGGTCAACCAGCTTACGGCGGGTTCCAGTACAATTTCGTAGTCTAACGTCGTATTGGCATTTGCTCCATTGCCGATGATCAGGGTATTTTCATCGTTGGTTTCGCCGGGTTGCAAGCTCACTCGGAACGAGTCCGGCATCGCATACGGATCGGGCGCACCCCCAACAAGGTTGAATTCACAATAGACCGGGAATTCGGGTATTTCGGGGTCATTGCTTTCAAAGGTCGCCGTGGCGTAGTAGAGTCCGCTAAACAGAATTTCTGCGCCATCGTCTTCGGGGTCGGCATCAAATTTAATAGTACCCATCACTGGGGAATCTTCGGGCCACACCGAGGCGACCTCCGGTATTACCGAGAGGAACGGGAAGCTACCAACCCCCCGGGCACCTAGCAGATCACTAAACCGGGCTTGATTTACCAGATTGGTTTGCGGATTCCAGTGATACTGACCAACCCATAGTTCACCGGCAAAATCAAATTCACATCCACCGGTAAAGAGTTCTGGCGAAACGGGGTCCACAAAGATCGTTTCTTGTTCGCCAGAAGGGTCATATAATGCCCAATTATCAGCCACTTCCGTAGTTTGCAACAAGCGGTTTGACGCTTCGTGGAAGGCTAATGTTGCGGGATAGTTCAAGGCAGAGGGGAAACTACTGATCAGCGTTCCCGGTTGCCCATTATCAATGCCGTCAATCACTAAAATTTGGTTTTGGAATGAGCCAATATAGAACTGGTCGGTATTGTGGTTGTAGGAAAGACCTGAACAGCGCTGGAACATGGCGATCCAGGGACCATCTAACTGGTAGAGCAATTCACCGGTTTCAATATCCATCCCCATCAGGTAGGAGGCGTTGAAATTCTCTTGCCCCAATAACCACAGAATATTGTGATTGTGGTCGTATGCCATATCGCTGTAGCCCGCCCACGGGTAATACCCCCATTCGAGGAGGGGCACAGAGCGGATAAATGCCCCGCTTGCTTCTTCATGCAACGAAAGTTGTGGGTAACCGTTCAGTAATTGGCCAAACACCCAGACCCCATCCGGTGTCCAACATGCCAATTGTGCTTGGAGACCCTCGGCTTCCCAACTGGTTAGAATTTCACCGGTTCGTAGGCTTGATCCTGTTTTTTCCGGGGTGGTTTTACGCACCATCGCTTGAGAAAGCGGCTTGGCATTCGGTGGCAGTGACCGCCCCTCTGGAGCGCCGTAATTGTAGCTAACTTCATATAGCATGGGACCCGTACCGTTGTTGTACACGTAAATATCATCCGTGACTTCGTAACCGGCAGGCGGGTTATCCAAATCGATGGTCATATAGTAGGCATCTTCCACCACATCAATATTGGGGTTATAGATATTCATTCCGACCGGAATATCAACGGTGCCACTGCATTCACTCCCGACCCAATCGATGGAAAGTACGGTTTCATATATCCCCACACGTTGATCGGTATTAAATGTAAGCGTGATCTCATCACAATCATTGGGGCGCAGTTGCGTCCCGGACATCATATCCAGAGACAACCAATCTGGGAGTTCAGATGTGACCTGCCAATTCACTACCGCGTTTGAAGTGGCCGCATTACAGAAGTTCAACGTTTTTTGCAAAGGTTCATTTTCCAGCGCATATTCATAAAATTCTTCTGGAGCGGTGGACACCTCCGCACAACCGCCGGTGATATGGAAGACACACAGCACTTGTTCATCCGGCATTTCCGGGTCGTTGTTTTTAAAGTGAACATTCACAAAATAGTCATCAGCGATCAGAATGGGGGTTTCTTCACCATTCGGCTGGGCATCAAAGATGACGGTGCCTTCCAGCGGTGAATCTTCAGGCCATACAGCGGCGGCGGGCGGGTCAATTACCAACCACGGCAGGCGGTCTCTTCGACCGAGCAACGTACCAAAATCCACTTGATACACCATGTTGACCCCGTTTACATTTTGCCGCACCATCCATAAATGACCGTACTCATCAAACTCGATTCCCGCCCCTCGACCGATACCATCATTTGCGGGGGGGTCATACTGGCTTTCAATTTCGCCGGTTTCGGGATCAACTAGATAGATATACTCCAATTCCCCATTGTTGGTCACCGCAAGTTTATTGGCGCCTTCGTGGAAGGCTAGTCCGGCCACTCCCTGAAACGGGATAGTGTTGATCGTTGCGCCTGGGGTCTCGCTATCGATTCCTTCTACGACATAGATCACCGTATAGTTCCAGCTACCGATGTAAAAGGTATCGGTATTGTTATCATAGGCTAATCCACGAGCGGAGGAGAAGGTCCATTCTCCGGTCAACGTTTCGACCACCTCTCCGCTATCATAATCTATCCCGTAAATGGCGTTTCCTTCCAAACCGCTTACTTGTACAACCCACAAGATGTTATGGTTGGCATCGTATGCCATATCCGCGCACCAAAGCTCCATGAAGCTTTCCATACTAAGTTCTGGGGCGAGCCGCCTCCCATCTTCATACCGGTGGGAAGAGATGATCGGGTCTGGATCAAAAATGCTGTAATGGTTCAGCCAAATGGCTTCATCGGTAGTCGCAAGCCCCCAACTATTGGGGACATCTTCCGGCACCCAACTATTGAGCACCTCACCCGTGGAGCGGATATGCCCGCTATCTTCCACACGATAGTCGATTCCGAGTGCATTTTTGGCGTCCGGGTCTGGCGGTGTCAGGATTTCCGAAGGGGTATAGTGAGGATTGCGGGTGCGCGGAAATGCCTGATAGAGCGGTTTCAAGTCTCCGTAGCGCGCTAGCATTTCCGGTGTGGCGTCAAAGGTATATTCGACTTCGTACACCAAGGGACCCACACCGGTATTGTGAATAAAAATATCATCGAGGAACTCGTAGCCTACCGGTGGATTTTCCAGATCGAGGGTCATCTCATAGGTGTTTTCCACCACATCAATATCTGGATTGAAAATGTCCATGGTTACCGGAATCAAGATCGTGCCGGCACTTTCCCCACCGCTCCATTCAATCACAACGGTGGTTTCATACAGCCCGACCGCTTGGTTTGTATCATAGGTAAAATCGACCTTATGGCATTCTCCCGGTTCCAGATCGTGCCCACTCATCATACTGAGGGTTAACCAGTCAGGAATCTCGGAGGCAATTTCCCAATCGACTAAAACATTAGAGAGTTCATCGCTACACAAGGTCACCCGGTGTTGCAACGGGTCTTGAGCGACGATATAATCGTATAGTTCATCGGTATCGGAGGTCAAGGTTGCCGTTCCACCGGTGATGTTGAAGGTACAGAGCACTTCCACATCCGGGGTAACCGGGTCGTTGCTCAAAATGTGGGCAATTGCGAAGTATGAGCCGGCAAGCATCACATTTTCGCCGTCATCTTCGGGGTCGGCGTCAAAGTAGATCATGCCGGTTAAGCCGTTATCTTCGGGCCACACCGAAGCGGCAGGGGGGTCTATCACTACCCAAGGCACCCCAGAATATCCTAAATCGATTCCGAAAAGAACATCCGGGTAGGCTTGGGTTATTCCGCCCAATGTTGCGGTATTGTCGATATAATCGGTGGTGACAAATGCACCACCGGCGATACCGCTACCGTAGGTCATATCATAGGTAAAACCGGTCAGCTCTCCGGTAGCAATTTCCAACTGGTGGAGAATCCCCCCGCCATCTTGACTAAACAGCCAGAGGTACGGACCGCCAGGGGAATAATTATCACAGGCAATACCATATAAATTTGCCACCGGATTTGTAATCTCTTGAACAACTTCCCAATCCCGGTTCGCAAAATAAAGCGGTGTATTATAATTGCTGTACCAGAAGCCATCCAGCCGGTCGTCGTATGTCAGACCGGTGATGTAAGTTCCTGTGGGAGACGGGATGGTATTAATCAACTCGTTGGTTTCCACATTAATAACGTGAATATTGTCATTCTCAGACCCATAAAGATATTCACCATCCCATGCAAGGTCTCGGATACCATAGATACCAATGAGGTTAATTGTATCAACTAGATTTCCCTCGCGATCCAATTTGTAAATCAGATTATCATCATATTGGCTGATGTAGAAGTACGTGCCGTCAAACTCGCACCCGACCGAGCCGTAATCTCCCAAAATGGCATTTAAATCAAATTCAAACAAAACGTCACCGACTTCACGCAAATTGCCGGAATCGGCTTCGCGACGAGACTCCACACCGGGTAAGAGATCGGTATGTTCGGTATCTTCGACGGTTTCAATTTGGGCTTGCCGGTTGCGTGTTGTGCGGAAGGATTCGTGTAAGGGGCGTAGATGTGCCGGGACTTCCATTTCAGCTAAATAATCAACTTCAACCTCGTAAAGCAACGGACCCGAACC
>RFFQ01000094.1 GCA_003697105.1 Gemmatimonadota bacterium
GTTCAGAAGATGCCGGTGCGGGGCTAGAATCAAACCCCGGCACACCCGGAATTTCCGGTATCTCAATCCCTTCCGGCGCTGCCGGTTCAGAAGATGCCGGTGCGGGGCTAGAATCAAACCCCGGCACACCCGGAATTTCCGGTATCTCAATCCCCTCTGGCGCTGCCGGTTCAGAAGATGTCGGTGCGGGGCTAGAATCAAACCCCGGCACACCCGGAATTTCCGGTATCTCAATCCCCTCTGGCGCCGCCGGTTTGGAAGGAGAAACACTTGTTGTTATGTCAATTCCGGGAACCTGAATTGTGTCATCGTCATCGGGTTGGGGTGCGGATTCTGGGGTGGGGGGAGTGGCTAAGGGAACCTCAATCGGGGGAACATCCCGCGGGAGAGGTTCGGGAGAGGGAGTTTCCGCAGAAGATGGTTTTTTAGTTCCAGATTCCGTGTTGTTCCGTACAATTTTCACCGTTTTCCCGAACGCCCGGTGCATGACCCGTGCTTTTTCCTCGGAAATACTTTTGAAGATAATAACCGGCGCTTTTTTGACGATCCCCAGCACTTTTTCTGGAGGCTTTTTGGTGATTTTAGAAAGTTTTAGCGCCACCGCTTTTTGTGTTTGCGGGTCTTCAATTTTATTCAGAATCACTTTATATGTTTGTGGCATTTGCCTTCTCCACGAAAACCGGCATCATTTTAGTAATGACGCCGTTAAGCATAGCAGATTTCATCTGGGTTGTCAACGATAAATAAAGTCAGAACCTTGCGGCCGGGATACACGCTTCCAAAGTCAATATCAAAGTTCACAGGGACATTATCTGGCTAGTAATGATTCTGCACGAATCATGATGAAAACCCCGATCCACAGTGGATCGGGGTTTGTAGAGGACGTATTTCCAGTAGGTCGAGTGTATTAAACGGGTTCCAGCACAAATAACACATCGCCAAACTGGACGGGTTTGGCATTTTCCACGCAAATATCGACGATGCGCCCGCGCACCTCAGATTCGATCTCATTCATCAATTTCATGGCTTCGATAATACAAACAACGGTTCCAACTTCAATCACCTGCCCAATTTCCACGTAGGGTGAGGCATCCGGGGCAGGCGCACGGTAGAACGTACCCACCATCGGCGCCGTAATTTCGAGCCGCTGGCTATCTTTTTCGACCGGTTTGGTTAAGCCGGTGGAATCCGAGGGTTGTTCTTGTGCCGCCGGTGGGGGCACTGGTGGCGCCATCATACCGGGTTGAAACATAGAGACTGTCGGGGGGGGCGGAACAGCGGATGCTGGCGTTTCTGCCCGTTTTTTGGAAATCTTAATTTTGGTTGTCCAATGGGAGATTTCGACTTCCTCAATACTGGTATCTTCAATCAATTTAATTAAACGTTCGATTTCACGAAATTGCATAATGTCAACCTTTCTCGGCTACGCCGCTGAGACGCGTTCCATGTATTCTCCGGTACGGGTATCCACTCGAATCACATCCCCGGCGTTGAGAAACAGGGGTACTTGAATAGTTGCGCCTGTTTCCACAATGGCTGGTTTTGTCCCGCCGGTTGCGGTATCGCCGCGAACGCCGGGCTCCGTTTTGGTGATCTCTAATTCGACAAATGTCGGCACTTCAACTGCCAAAATTTCACCATCGGATTCGAGGATGGAGAGTTCCATATTTTCTTTTAGGTACGGCAGACAGGCTTTCAGGTAGTCTTCCGTCATGGGGGTTTGTTCGTATGTTTCCTCGTCCATCACAATGTAATGATGCCCATCATTGTAAAGATACGTTTTTTTGCGACGTTCGACCCGAACTTCTTCGACCTTTTCGCCAGCGCGAAAGGTGTTATCCAAAACACGTCCGGTCTTCAGATTTTTTAATTTGGTGCGGACAAACGCGCCGCCTTTTCCCGGCTTTACGTGTTGAAACTCGACAATTGACCAAATCTCGCCATTCCAACGCATGGAAAAGCCGTTCCGAAAGTCAGATGTTGATGCCATTTTGGGTTGTTATCCTCCTGATATAATTAGATGGATCGATTGATTAAATTGAGATAAGTTCCATAGGAGTTTGTGTTAGCAGTTCCACGCTCTGATCCTGAACCAGCAGAGTATTTTCAATGCGAACACCTCCACGACCACGCAAATACACGCCGGGTTCTAGGGCAAGCGCCATACCTTGCTGTAAATGTCCGGTACCGGTAACCGAGATGTCCGGGGCTTCGTGGAGTTCCAGCCCAATTCCATGCCCAACGGTGGGACACCCAACATCGGGGTAACCGGCATCCGCCATGATCTGTCGGATGAGGGTATCCACCGCTTTAACTGGTTTGCCCGCACAGATCGCCGTATTTGCCCATCTTTGGGCGTCTAACACGGCTTGATGCACCTCTGTCTGCCACATGGAAGGTGTTCCGAGGACCACCATCCGTGTCATATCGGCGGCATAGCCCTGAACAACGCACCCCAAATCGATCAGCACAAAGTCACCCGTTTCCAGTGGCTTAGCAGATGGTGAGGCATGCGGTAAGGCGGTACGAAAACCGCTCGTCACCATTGGCGGAAATGCGAGCCGTTCCGCGCCGGTTTGCCGGCACTGATAGACAATTTCCAGAGCCAACTCCCGTTCCGTCATGCCCGGTGTAATGCGTTCCACGCTGGCTTGGAACACCTGATCTGTTAAGGCAGCGGCTTGCCGCAGATAGGCTTGTTCGGTCTCATCCTTTAGCAACCGAAATTGCTCCACCCATCCAGAACAGGGCACAAGCGTTATCTCAGGGGCAAAGAACTGCGCTAACTGCTTATACTGATTAAAACTGAGGTGATCCGCTTCACATCCCAGCCGTTTTACCTTCCCGGACCGCAGGTGTCGCGCCAGTAGTGGCAAGGGATCGCCCGTTACCAGATGGACATCAATGTGGGTAAGTTCGACGTTTGCTTGGTCGATATAGCGGTGATCCGTAAAAAAATCAACCGGTTGCCGGCGAACCAACAAAAAACCGGTTGTGCCCGAAAAATTACATAAATACCGCAAATTGGAAGGATGCGTAATTAAAATTGCATCCAGTTGCTCCCATGCTAACCGCTGTTGAAGGCGTTGCACGCGTGTCATTTTTATTTTTTCTGCAGACCGTTCAACCAATCCTGAAATGAGTCATGATCGGTATAAAGCGCCTTCTTTTTTTTGGATTCATTTTTTGATGCTTCCGGTTCCGGTGGTGATTCTGGTGGTGCCGCAGATTTGTCTGTATCCAGATTCAGGTCAAGGTCATCGTTTACGAGTTCCGGCTCTGGGGTGGGTACGTGCTGAGCGGAGGGAATATTGGGAGCAAAATCAAAAAGGGTGTCTTCTTCAAAACCGGCATTATCGACCGGCGTAGATTCCGTTGCCGGTGCGGTGGCGGCATCTGTTTCCGTGCCAAAATCCAGTTCAAACGTCTCTTCTTCCGAAAAATGATCGGGTACTTCTGACGTCGCAGCCGGTGTGGAATCCTCAGTAAACTCAAACGCATCATCCACCGGGGAAGATTCGTTCGCGGGTTCTTCATCCATAAACGAAAGCATCTCATCTGTGGTATCTGGGGCACTTACCGGTGTAGAACCGGTGACGGCAGGTTCGGTATCCCCAGAAAGCCGCTCATTCGCCGCAGTCAACCACGGTTCAAGCTCAATATCTTCGGCGTAGGTCTCAATGAGGGCATCTAACAGTTGCGCCGCCGTGATCTGTTTGAGTGTTTTTGGTGGAATCCAGAGTGGTAATTGTTGCACTAAGGTACGAGCTAACACGCCCGGAGAAGCAGAGACTTGCGGGGGGGGAGTTTCACCGGTAACAGGTTCAACTCCAGGAATAGCAGTAACATCTACATCCAATTCCACATCATCCTCATCTGAGGATTCCGCTTCAAATACAAAGGCATCTTCCAGATCGGTCGTATTCGTTTCAAGGGAATCCTCCGCTTCAACGGGGATAAAATCCTCGTCTTCCGTAGGCACGTTTTCATGGCGGTCAATGAAAATATCCGAAAAATCTGTTGGGGAGCTATCCTCTGCGGTCAATTCCGTATCCACCAGATCGCCATCTAGGCTCACGGCACTTAAATCCAAACCCGCATAAGCATCGCCTCCCGATTCTTCTTCAAAATTATCAGACACCGGAAAAGCCATTTCATTATCCGCTTCCACCGGTATCGATTCTAAACCATCTAACGCGTCAAACATGCCATCAGCGGAGTCCTCTTCTTCAAACGAGACCGGTTGTATCGTATCAAATGTACCATCTTCAATGGTTTCTTCCTCAAATGTAACCGAATCTAGGTCATCAAAGGCATCTTCACTAAGGCTACCTTCATCAAATGTAACCGAATCTAGGTCATCAA
>RFFQ01000095.1 GCA_003697105.1 Gemmatimonadota bacterium
GTCTTTCAACTCTTTGTCGGCATTCATCTTCTCAGTATTCAGCATCACATCCAAGTGGTGCTAAATCTCAATGAAACACACTAAACTATTCTGGACGGTCTCGGACCCCGATATAAAAATGTCTATTCATAACATAGGGGGTGCGGAATGTCGGGCTTATGGGCGATAGAGGTGCTTCAATACCTGATGGTAATGATCCTCAAATAGGGTTAGAATCTTATTTTTGTGATCGTTGGAGTGCTTTTTCAAATAGCCGGTTTCCAACTTCATTCCACTGATCTTCCCATGTTGAATCTGCTTCCGCAAGTAATTTCCGTGGTGTTGAAATAACTGATGTTCCACGATGTTCCCCACCGGTGAGGCTAATATCCGTTCCCAAACTTTCTTTTGATAACGTTGACCTGCCGTAGGCATAAATTGGTAATGGTTCGCTTCGGAACACCGGGCATTTGGGAAAAACCGGTGTATCCACTGATTTTGATCTAGAAACTGCCGGTAAACGGCATAACCAAAAATTGGTTTTAAGCTAATGACTTGGTGTGCCGTAAAAAGGTCTTCTTTTAAAATATGATAGTGATTTGTATCGATGATAAAATTATGGCAAAGTACTTTTGCTTGCTTTGAAAGCTTGTGAAACAGGGTTATCCCAAAATTTACGGTCCAAGCTCGGTTTTTTTCGGCAATGATAAACAGATCGATGTCATCCCCGTAGCGGGAATTTTCAAAACTGGTTGCGCCGGAAAATGCTACCATGCGTACAAACGGCATGGCAATCACCGTATTGATCACCTGTTGGTACTTGTTTAGCAGTTCGCGCGTCTGGTGCTGCCGGATTTTCCGTTCTGTTACCAAAGCTTCTCGACCCTGAAGCAGATAAAAATCATCAATGTGATTCAAGTAGCCGCGAAGGAGGGATGATTCCGTTAATACGCGCTGCAACTCTTCTTTCGCTATCTGAAATTCAAATAATCCCTGATGGATTTCATCGAGCGTCAGGGGATAGCTAAACATGTCTGCATAGCAGATCGTCTTTAAAATCGCCTCTTCTGCACTGGTAAATGGCGTTGGATAGGACATCATACTAACCTTGCATAAACATCTTGATCCCGACGTGCCGATTTCGCATATTAATAAGACTGCATTTCAAGATCAGACGGTTTTTTTCCGTGGGATCGAATATAGAATGGCACGCATCGGTCTTGAAAACTACCGCATGAACGGTAATAACCCCCAGACTTATCTAAAAGGATACTTCGCATGCCGATCTATGAGTATGAATTAATTGAGGGTACTTGTGACGTCTGCCCCGGTCGATTTGAAGCCCGGCAGTGGATGAAAGATGAGCCGCTCGCCGTCTGTCCTCGATGCCAAAAACCGGTTCGTCGTTTGATTTCCAGAGTTGCGATTCATCGACCGACAACGGCGACAGACCTTAAGTCGCAAGGGATGACCCGTTTAGTACGGCGAGATAAAGGTGTGTACGAAATTGAAGGTGCCAATTCCGGCATTGTAGATTTATCACGCCACATTGAGGCACAGGAACAGCACCAAGCGGACGAAAATGTCTATGACCTCAGTGATTATGCGCCGGCAGATGTTGGCAGCCCGCCAGATATGGAACCCAAACAGGCGGCGGGTGTTGAAGCTCCGCTGAAACGGCAACCTGACACTAAATTTCAATCGCTTCCCTTTTATGATATGACGCGCGTCCAACCGGATCAGGCGTGATACACAATTTCGCCATCAAACACCGTCATCGTCACTTCGGTCTGCAAAATGCCGGCAGGCTCAATGGTAAAAATATCCTGTGAAAGGAGTACCATATCCGCCAGTTTGCCGGCAGTAAGGCTCCCTTTAATCGCTTCTTCGCCGGAGGCGTATGCCGCCCCGAGGGTATAACCTCGCACGGCATCTTCCACCTGGAGCCGCTCAGCAGGCAACCAACCCCCTTCAGGTGTACCATCTCGTCGCTGGCGGGTTACTGCCGCGTGAATTCCCAGAAGCGGATCGCAGGTCTCAACCGGCACATCCGACCCCAGAGCCAGTGGAATCCCTGCCGTCTGTATTTGCTTAAAAATATAGGTCTTCTCCAATTTATCCGGCCAATACTGCTCGGCGGTGGCAATATCTCCCGGTAAATGAATGGGCTGTACTGAGGAAATCAACCCTAATTGCTGAACCCGCGGCAATAATTGGGGATCAATGCACTGCATGTGCTCGATTCGATTGCGAAAATAGCGATTTTGCCGGTTGTGCGAGTGGGCTGTTTCGCGGGTGATTTCTTCAAATACTTCCAATACCTCCCGGTTACACCGATCACCAATGGCGTGAACGACACCACAAATCCCGTTCTCCGCGGCTTTTTTCAAATTTGCTTTGAGCGTGTCTCGCGGGATCGCCAAAATCCCGCAGGATTCTGTGCCGGGATAGGGGGTTTCCATGTACGCGGTTTGTGAACCCAGTGCCCCATCCGTCAGTTGTTTTAAGCCACCTAAACGTAAGTATTCATTCCCAAACCCGGAACGGATCCGGGCATCAATCACCGCATCGAGCATATCCAGCGTGATGGAACACCAAAACCGGAAACCCAAGCCCCGCCCGCCTTCACGATGATATATATCTTGTAACACCGGAAAAGGTGAGAACATTTTCGCTGTGGACATGTCCTGCGTACCAACTAAACCCAGTTTATGTGACTCTTGTATGGCGCGCTTGATCGCTTTTTCCTGTAATTCTGGGGTTGAGGATGGAATTAGGGTATCGATTCGTCTGCGGGAGTCTTCAAACAAAATACCGGTGGGGTTGCCCGCCGTATCTTTCATAATTTCATTATTGGGATCGGGCGTGTGGCGATCCACACCGGCAATTTCCATCGCTTTGGAATTAACCCAGATCGAATGTCCTTCCTTGCCGTGCAATAAAATCGGGTTTTCTGGCGAAAACGCATCCAAATCGGCAGCGGTGGGAAACCGTCCCAGTTGCCAGACGTTTTTGTTCCAGCCATAACCGGTAATCCATTCCCCCGGTGAGGCGTTTTCGACAGCGGCGCGAATTTGATCCAAAGCTTGGTGAAAATCGGTCGTTTGGGTCAGATCAACCTGAAAAAAAAGTTCACCATATTGCAAAAAGTGGCTGTGCGCATCGATCAAGCCCGGTATAAGGGTCTGTCCCTGACAGTTGATGATCTCGCGCTGGGGCAGCCCACACCCTAGAATCTCCGTATTTGACCCTACCGCAAAGATTTTATTCCCCGTCGTGGCGATTGCTTCCGCACGGGGTTGGTGGTTATCCATCGTATATACATTCGCATTGATAAAGAGTTTATTTTTTGCCATAACCGGTACTTTCATGGTGATTATTGTTGAGGCGTTTCCATTTCGGTGTTATACCATTGCACCCGATTTTTGCCGAGAGCTTTTGCTTGTTGTAAGGCTTCTTTACCGAATTCGATCATCCCTATTTTAGTGGAGGCGTCACTGGGATAATGCACCAACCCGATAGAAACCGTAATATGAAACGGACGTTTTTTATCGATCATGAAGGTATGATCGACGATTTGATGGTGTAATTGAATGGCTAATTCTAAGGCACGTTCTCGTGTGGCATCACGTAGCAGTGCGCAGAATTGGTCCCCGCTAAACCGCCCGACATGCCCATATTTCCCCACAAAATCTCGCACTAATTGGGCTAAGTCTTTTAGAATCAAATCCCCAGCGGAAAACCCTTCTTTTTGGTTAATCTCATGAAATTGATCAATATCAATTAGCAATAACGCTAAACTTGACCGTTTTTTGTGTGCCTCTTGCAGGGCATCATCTAAAGCCACCTGAATTTGAGCATGGGTGAGTAAACCGGTCAACCCATCCGTGCGGGCGAGCCGTTCTACCTCGGCAAACAAGCTATAATTAGTCAAGGTCATTGCGACCAGATTGGCTAAAATCTGGACGATCTGCAGCGTATCCTCATTGTACATGTGTGGTGCTTTATGTTCCAGCACCAATGCCCCGACAATATTGTGGCGGGTTCGTAAAGGTACTCCTAAAAACGACCGGAAGGGGTACGGGGGTTCTGTGCGGTAAAAGCGGGTAACTCGATTCTCTTTTTGCTGTAAATCATTCAGCAATAACGGTTTTTGATGGGTGATAATCCAACCGGTAAGCCCGCCGTCAAGGGCAAATTCGGTATGCGGTAAAAATGGATATGCCTCACCTTGAACTACTTCCGTGATAAATAGCTGCCGGTGTTCGTCAAAACTACTAATCACCAGACCATCACAAAGGACTATCTTACGGGTGATGTCTGCTAACAAATGCAGGGTTTCATCTGGGCGGAGGTTGGCGGTAAACATGCGGCTGATTTCATAAAGGGCATTCAGATATTGCACATTGCGGCGGTTTTGTTCATGTTCCTGATATTTTTGGATGAATTGGGCAATGATCTGGGCAAAATGTTCTGCTTGTTCCCGGTGCGCCGGGGAATAGGCGTCTTTGGGGGTCGCATCGATCACCAAAATGCCGTCAACCGGCTCATGCGCCGCCTGAATGGGTACTGCAATTAAAGATTGAACATCCGGAACTTGCTGGTAATAAACGAGTTCTTTAGTCCGATTCCCCAAATGGTTGATGAGCAATCCCCGCTTTTCCCGGGCAACCCACCCGAGCGTCTCATTTTTTTCGGAAAAGGCGGCTTCAGGGGTAATAGGGGTGGTGCTCTCCGTATGAATTGCACGAAGCGTAAACTGCTCCTGTTGGGGGTCGTATAAAAAGAGTGCTGCCGTATGCCCCTGTAACGCAAATTTGCATACGGTTAGTACCCGTTTCACGTCCGTCTGAAAACGTAACCGTTGGTTCAGCAACCGCTGGTGATCTTCGGTGCTGGAAACCGCAACCGTCTGATCCACCTCGTTGCTTTGAGGCTTATTCCGGATGGTCTGGATGTCTTGTTCGATCCGCTGGGCATACTGTTGGGCGGTTTCTTTGGCCTGCCGCTCCTGCTGAAACAGCCGTTGTAACAAAAAGATAATGACCCCGCTAATCAGCATATAAACCAGCAAAGCGTTCCACACCGGGGTAGTGCCTTTGAAGAAAAGTGCCGAACCTTCCAGTAAGCTGCTTACTGCAATGATGGCAAGACCTGCCCCGAAATGGTAGCGAAATCCGGCAAGAAGAGCCAGCAATAGATAAAACAAGATTAGATACGAATGGAAACCGCCACTGAGTTGTACAGCAAGATTGGTGAGAACGAAGAGGAATAGATACGTGCGATGTTCCCGTTTGCCTCGCAAGAATACGGCGGGATAAACACCGAAAATAATTCCGTAAGTGCCACTTAACAAAAGCGTTAAACTTAATTGCCAAATAAAGTCAGGTGCACGATAAAATAGCCCCAATAAACTCAGAATGCTGTAAATGATAACACCCATGCCCGCAATCATCGTCAACGAGAATGGGGGAGGTTGTTTGATGTTCATACTGGTGCCTTATGGAGAGTGAAGCGAAAATGTGCCATTCATTCTAACCGCTAAGACCCATGTTGTCAAGCCGTTTTGCGAGATGCACGGGGGATCAAAAAAGGGAGCGTTTATCGGATGGCGCTCCCGTTATGTTATGTTCATCCGCACGGAATGACCCGTGTGGTATTAATGATCTTGCGGGTTCACTAACTGAAACCAATTCCCATCTATATCTTGAAAGGTCAGGCACTTATCGGTACCATCCGTGCCCTGAAACGTCAGCCCACGTGCGCGTAGGGTGGCGGCGGTGGTGTCAAGGTCATCGGTATAGAGCACGATGGCGGCGTTTGCCTCTTGATACGTTTTCCCAACGGGATGGGGGTTGCCGGGGCGTAGCATGATTTCGGTGTCACCGATTTTCAGCCACACAAATTGACCCTCCTGCACAAAAATCACTTCCACGCCGAGGATTTCTTCATAAAATTCTTTGGCTTTTAATGGATCGCGGACAAATAGTTCGATGTGACCAAATCGCATCATGTATAGCCATCCTTTTCTAGTTTTGCTACCCATTTCCGCGCGACCGGATGATCCGGATGAATTGTCAAGGTTTGACGAAAAACGGCGAGGGCATTACTCATTTGACCCAGTTGGTAGTATAATTCACCAAGAGCGGCATATGCCATAGCGAATTTCGGCGCAATGCGGATCGTATTCATGTATTCCTCAATGGCGCGTTCGGTGTTGTTCATTTCCCGGTAGAGATTCCCGAGTTCAAAATGGGCTAAAAAGAACGTTTCATCGACCCGGATGGCATTTTTTAATGCGACAATTTTATGAGCTCCTGCCAGTTTTTTGGCGTCTTCATAGTAATCTTTAGCGGTTTTTGCGGTGGAGTTTGCTTCGGGGGATTTGCCGGTGGGGGCAGAAGCCGCTGTTTCGCGGTTGTCTAACGCACCGCTTGCTAAATAGCGCTCTACGGTCGCAACACGATCAGGGTAATCCGCCTTTCCGAATTCAATAAATGTCTGGTAGGCTTTTTTGGCTTGATCCCGTTTGCCCATCTTTTCAAACATAACGCCCAAATTGTAGTACGTAAACGGGTATTGGGGGTTAAGGTCTATTGCCTTTTGGAACGATTGAAATGCCGCATCAAAATGATCTTTTCCCGCCAAAACGGCACCCAAATTGACATGCGCCAGAACATGGTCTGGATTTAACGTGATGGCTTTTTTATAAGCTACCAAGGCGCCATCGGGCATCTTTTTCAGGTCAAACATCAGACCTAAATGATAAAATGCTTCAGGATTTTGGGGGTCAACCTCTGTGACGACTTTGAAAATTTGGAAGGCTTCTTCAGTATTGCCGAGTCGGTATTCACATTGTCCCAGCGCAAAAAGGGCTAATTTATGACGGGAATTATGTTTCAGCACCATCTGGAAACAATATTTAGCTTGATCCACCATGTTCATCGTCTGGTAGAGGTGACCTAATTCATAATAGGCCGCGTCATTTTCGGCATCACACCGGACGACTTCACTATATTCACGGGTAGCTTTTTCCAGTTGATTGCTCTCAACGTATGCTCGGGCGAGGTCGAGCCGGGCAGGAAGGTGCGTCGGGTCGAGCTCCAACACCCGTTCCAAAAAGCCAATTTTCTGGGACCCCTCCAAAGTTTGAGCAATCTCATACGCCTCATCTGCGCTCTGGTTGATCTCTTCGGCAGTGAGTTCTGGAGCACTTTCGACTTCTACATCCAAGTCCACATCCACATCATCTTGACTGATTTCGTATGTTGTCGGCGCAGAACCGAGTGCATTGCCGGCACGCTTGAGTTGTTCTTCAATATAGGTTTTTTGGCGTTCTGTGGGACCCAGTAGAAGCGCCCGTTTGTATGCAGGAATCGCGGTAGGGGCATTGTCCAATTTTTTGAGGTAAATATCGGCAATGCGAATTTGGAGTTGGATGTTGTTGGGGTCCTCGAGGAGTTTCTGCTCCAGTTGCTCTACTTCAGCTTGGGCGTCCTGTTGCCGTTGGGCGACGGCGGCGCGAGCCGTGGAGGTGGTTGTTGCCGGCGAAACACTGGCAGTCGTGGATTCCGATATTAGCAAGTAACCAATATAAGCACCGGCTAATATCAGAACCCCAGAAATAAGATAAGCCGGCATCATAAATGACCGGCTTGTGAGATTGCTCAGAAATGAGAATAGAAAAAACACAACAATAATAGCGATGGTAATACCAATTAATGCGGCAATTTTAGCGCCCTTGCTTTCCAGCATTGGGAATCCCCCTTAAGGACGTTTAACCCATTGGGCTAGTTCTTGTACCGCACGCTCCATACCAACCAGCATCGCACGCGCGATGACAGCATGCCCGGCAATAACCCCGTGAACACCTTCTAATCCTAACAAATTATGGATATTTTGATAATCCACCCCATTTTCAAGGGTGACCATCAGCCCTAAGCGGGATGCCATTGCTGCTGCCGTGGCTAACCGCTCGATTTCCGTTGCGTATTCGTCCAACGTAAATGAGCCGGCGTAATCGCTCACGTTCAGTGCTACACCATCAACCCCTAATTTATGGGCGGTTTTTATCTGATCCAGTTCCGGATCGATAAAAAGGCAAATTGTCCGGTTGCCGCGTAAGGTTTTCAACCGGTCGGCGATCAGTTCACTGTGCTGAATAACATCCAGCCCGCTATGAAGTGTTAATTCCGGCTCTTTTTCGGGAACCAGCGTGACGATATCCGGATTAAGTGCTAACACCGCCGCAACCATTGCCTCCGAAAGACTCACATGCAAATTCAAGCGGGTGCGAATCACACTTTTGAGCAGATTAGCATCCCGGTCCTGAATGTGTGCCCGATCTTGCCGTAAGTGAATGCTAATTTGATCGGCGCCACCCATTTCTGCTAAAATGGCAACCGCTACGGGGTCTGGCTCCGTTGCCTGCCCAGATTCCCGCAAAACTGCCACGCCATCTAAGTGTATTCCTAGCCGGGGCATTGTTTATCCTTTGTGATTATAAGGTGAAATACTCTTCATCACCGGCAGGTACCAGATGAATCAAGGCTTCCTGACCCGAAAACCGCTTGGTGAAGGCGTCAATGGCTTCATTCATATTTTTGGAGTGTGAAACCACTTCATCCAAATCCAATTTGATTGTGACCCACTCCCCCGGATATTTTGCCAGTTCTGCTTCATGATTTTTAATCCATTGATCTAGATTGGCATCCATTTTTTATCACCTCACTCGCAAAAGCGGATTTAAAACAATTCTGTTTGAATCCGAATAATAGGTACAGTTTATTAGGTTTTAGGCAAAATGTCAATCAAAAATTCGGAACATTTACGCTTGTAATACGAATCCACGCAAATGGTGAGTCTGTAACACCCAACACCCGGCGTTGAAGCCGGTTCCACCAGCGGCGCGGATCATACGGCATATCAACCTGAAAAAAATTTAACTCATCCCACAACGGTTGGTGATAATATTTCGCCATTTCCGGCACGCCGCGGGACTGAAAATACGCTTTTGATCGGGCTTCTGCCGATAATGCTTCCGCCACGGTATAAAATGGACTATCGAGGATGTGAATTTCACCCGATGGGGCAAGCAACGAAATTAACCGCTCAATCAGCAATTTTCGATCCGGAAAATATTGGATCGAACTCCCCAAAATCACCGCATCAAACGCCTGTGCGGGTAGCGATACCGCCATTATATCGGCATACAAAAATGTTAGGGCTGGGTTGGGAGAAAAAACCCGTGCCCCTTGTTCCAATTCCGTCTGGTTCACATCTACTGCCCATACGGTGCTTCCCCAAATGTGGCTTAATTGATTCGACATCCAGCCATTTCCACAGCCAATATCCAATAGCGTTAACGGGCGGTTAAAACGCCGGAGATAATGGGATAATCGCCGTAGAGATGTCGCCCGGATGCGCCATTCCGAGGACAACGGATGATCCGGCGGGACGACCGGTAATTGCCGCAGTTGGTCGTCCGAGTATAAACGTCCCTCCTGATCCCGAATTTTGATGTAACAGGCTTCTTTTTCCTGATAAGCGGCGGGATCAGAGAGATAATAGACGCCATTTTTCAGCGTGTGACGGTATGTGTCAAGATAATGAGCTAAATTCATGATTATCCGTGTTGAATGAGGTGTTGGTAGATACGGGTTACGGTTTGTCCTAACTGGGAAAAACTCAATTGGGATTGAAAATAGCGAGCGATTTGCCTTGAATCTTCAGAAATTGACCGGCGGAGTGCTCGTTTGGCGGCGTCCTGAAAGGAATTCGGGTCGCCGGGAGTCCAAAGATACCCGTGATTTTGTAAAATCCACCGGAACGAAGGTATGCGGGTGACAATGGGGATGACGCCACATGCCAGCGCTTCGATCAAGGCATAACCACTGCCTTCGTAGTGACTGCCGAGCACGAAAAAATCGGCGCTGTTGTAGTAGCATTCCATTTGGTTGTGTTGGATGTGCCCTAACAACGTTACAGCACGGGTTAGCCGGGGGCTCCGGTCTATCAAGGCATGTACCGGTTTTAACAGGGTTTCATCTTTGTAAATCATGTAGAGATGTGCTGCCGGTTGATCTGCTAACAGCCGGTCGAATCCTTCCAGCACGGTCAGCGGGTCTTTATTTTCGGTTAGATTGCCGACCCACAAAAAAATCGGATTGCCGCTCAGATGGGATATGCGCCGGTTTGGGGCGCGCTCGGCATACCGGAAATGGGTGGAATTTTCCAATACGGCATAAACGGGGGTGGAATGTGCGATAATTCGGGCTTCTTGATAAGGTGCGACCATCCCGGTACCGGTAAAGAAAAAGGCATCCACTTGGCGAAGTCCCCACCGTTGCAACCATCGCCGCCAGCCATGAAACGGTTTTTCGGCATGGTGCTGTACCACCACCGGAACATTTGGTAACTGCTGTTTCAATGCCATTGTTTGGTACGGAAAAATCAAACCGTTAATATGGATAATGTCCGGTTTCAAGGCGGCGATATAACGATGCATGGCGACCGGAAGTTGGTACCCGCGCAGACGACCACCAAATGGATCGGCGATAAACGCATAGGTCACACCTTCCTTTTCCAGATAGACCGTTTCCCGGTAACGGTGGGCAACGGTCACTTGCGCCCCGCTATCCCGCATCATATTTGCCCAATCAACGGTGGTTTGGTAGCGGGCGAATAAATCCCGGTAGGACGCTAAATCCTCATCATAATAATAGTGGACAAATACAATGTGCATAATCAGGTTGCGTAGAGATGAATCAGTTGTGCGACCAACGGTTCCCAGCGAAATTGGTGCTGGATACGGATGGTGGCACGTTTTCCCATCGTGTCCCGTTCAGGGTGATGGGCTAACCGGATCAGGGCTTCGGCGACTGCCCGTGCATCCCCAATGGGGACGATGAAGCCGGTTTGCCCCGGTTGGATGACCTCTGGAAGAACGCCCACCGGCGTGGCAATCGCCGGTAAGCCACATGCCATGCCTTCTAAAATAGACAGACAAAACGATTCATGCCGGGAGGTCAGCGCCACTACATCGGCTTGCTGGTAATAGGCGGCTAATTTATGATGAGGAATCCAACCCGGCAGCCGCACCCGATCTGCCAATCCCTCCTGCTGGATGAGGTATTGCAGGGCTTCGCGTTGCGAACCCTCTCCGATGAGATCAAGCCGGAGCTTGACCCCCTGCCGGTAGGCGAGAGCGGCTCCGCGAATAAGGGTGGCATGATCTTTCACCGGAATCAAGCCTCCCACGGCGATAAGGCGCAGTTCACCCGTGCTTGTGGCTTTTTCCGGTAGCGGTGAAAAGTGTTCTATCTCAACCCCTAACGGGATTTTGTGCAATTTGGCGGTACTCGCCGGAAATAACGACCGGCACTGATCTCGGATATAATCCGACCCCACGACTATCTGATCGGCTTGATTCAGCGTGTAGCGCACACATTGCCGTTGCAAACCTGATAACTGGCTGCCGTAACGGATGTCCTTCAGCCCGGTGAGTTCACCGCCGGCAAGGGTGACCGTCAAGGGCAATTTGAGGCTTTTTGCCACCAGCGCCGCGATGGCGCCGGGTTCGTTTGCCCAGATGGCATGTAACCGGTCAAACGGTTTCCGGCGATGTTCTTGTACCATCGTCCACCAGCGATTTTGCACCATCCTAAGCCAATGGATGCCGGGCAGTTGCCCTTTCGCATGGGGGAACACCCAAACGTTATCCACCTGATACGGTTTGTCTTGTACCGGATAACGTAACGGAAACACCCGTACCGCGACCTTTTTCTGTAACTCATGAACGAGCCGGGTTTGCCACGGTAGAAACCAATCGGTTTCATGTGCCCGAAAACCGGCGGTGACCAGTCCAATATTCAGCATACTTTTACCGGCAGCGTGAGCGGGACATCAATTTTACGGAGCATTTTTTTCATATCTCCCTGCAAGATTTTTTCCACGCCGTGGATGGTAAACCGGCTAATTTTGCCGGAGAAAAGTTCGGCAAATTCGGGGTCTCCGTACACCGGTTGACCGTTTCGGATGAGCAAACAAATATCGTGTGGCATACAATCGAGCAGTGGTGCGCGGGTGAGCAGGACATTTGCGGGGTTGTCAGGCGCGAATCGTCCCAGTTCCGGGCGACATAGTAAGGTCGCTGGGGCGGTGGTCACCAGGTCAAGCAGGTCGGTTTCTGTCCAACCGCTAAGTTGCTGTGCCCAGCGGAGTTCATCCAGCAGGGTAGGTGACCCGCTCAGGGTGCTGTCACTGCCAAGTGCCAGCGGTACTCCAGCCGCTCGCAATGCCGCTATTGGCGCCGTTTGCCCGAATAGAAACTGGTTGGAGGCAGGACACCAGACCAATCCTCGCCCGTTCATCTGGAGCGTGCGTATATCGTTCTCACTCAAATTGATTCCGTGAATAATCACCGTGTTTTTTCCCAGTGCCCCCAGTTGGTCTAATTGTACCAATTCTGCCGCCGTTTCGGCATCCGTGCCCTCGGCGAGATGGATAAAAAAGGGCACTTCTGGCGGCGTGGCGCGATATTTTGCCTCGACATTGGTCTCAAACTTCAGAGAATGCGCCCAGCCATACGGGGCAAATACCTCCACCGGAAAATCCGGTCGATTAAATTCGGTGTGATACTCGCCATGATGTACCACTGTGGTGACCCCGGACAACACGTTTTTAAGTGCGCCCCAGTACAATCGCACTGGTAAGGGTACTGCCAATACGGGATCGATAACCGGCGACCGTTTTCGTTGCGTGATCTCCAAACCCCATTCGTAGGAGTTGGGGTATGGGGGCGATCCCAAGCGGGGAAACAGATTAAACTCCAAATGGTCATGGCTGTTGATCAAGCCCGGATACAGATAACCGGTTTTTTGCTCAATTCGGTGTGCCTGAGGTGGCGGGGAAAGGGCGTCCACCGCCTGAATTCGATTGCCGTGAATCGTAATCGACCCGGATGCGGTCTCAATAAAGAGGGGAGTGGGGTGTGTTCGCCGAAACATATCACGTGGATTGCCTTAAAAAGGGGACAAAACAGCACATCAGCACGATTTCCGAAAGTACCGTTGTGACGGTGGCGGCATACAAGCTGTAGCGTGGGATGAACAGCCAGTTGGTGAGAATGTTAAATACCAAGCCCACCGTCATACCGCCCAACACCAGCCGTTGACGGTGATGGGCGTATAGATCGGAAATCATCACCGCATTGACCATCAGGAATGGTAATGTCCAAATTAAAATTTGAGCCGGACGGGTGGCACCGGTAAATTCGACACCAAATGCCAGCCGGATGAATTTCTCTGCAAGGAGCGTGACTAGCAGTGCCAACCCACTCCCACTCAAAAAAAGGTACGGATAAAGGCGTTGGGCGATCTTCCGCCCGGGTTGCTCGGCGATCAGGGGGAAAACAGCCCCAAAAAAGGCATTGGGTACCAGCCGTACCGCCGTTAATATCGCCAAAGCAATGGCGTAAAGTCCCACCGGTTTATCTCCCGCCAGCATCGAGAGCATAATCACATCAATTCGGGCATAGAGAATCCCCACAATGCCGATCAGGGCAAAGATCAAAGCGGCACGGAATATTGAAAGGACACTTCCGGTTTCAACGGGATGCTTGGCGGCAATCAAAGGGATTCCCCATATCAAACTGATGATGGCTTTAAGGCTATCGACCAGTACAATAATGCCAATGACCATCACCAGATCGTGACCCTGCCATAGCGCTCCAAAGATACCACCGACTTCTAACACACTTTGTCCAATATTGATGACCATCAGGATGTCCATCCGTTGAAACGCACGAAACAACGCATCCAGAGTATAATTGAGACTAAGCGAAATTAGCCAAAGGCAAGATAAAGCTAAACCCCATTTGATGTCCGCCGATTTTTCGGCGGCGAACCCGATGAAGGCAACTAATCCCAAAATGCTGAGGAGGGTGAGTACTGCCCGAATGCGCAACACATGCTGAAAATAGGTGCGGGCGTGTTCCGGTGTTGCCGCCACATCGCGAATAAACAGCGTGTTCAGCCCAAAACCGATGAGCACCGTAAATTGCATCACCAACGTGGTGATGAGTGTGTATTGTCCCATCCCCACATCGCCCAAAAAGCGGGCAAGGAGGATCATTTTGACCAACGATAGCCCGGATTTGCTAATATTGGAGATTGCTAAAAATGACGTATTTTGGAGCAACTTCCGGCTCATTATTGTTCCTTCATAGGTGAGTGCATTTGTCCCGAAGGGTGTTCTCGGTAGCGTGATACACCTCTTGCAAATGCCGGTGAACAGCTACGGGTAGGTCGGGTAGCGGGCGGGAGGTGGGCGGCTGAATGTTGCCGGTACGGATTCTGGGGGAGGGGTCGCCGTGCTGCCCCGTGAAGGAAAATTGGTGGTAATCCGGAGTCAACGGGTGTTTCATTTGTAAAAAGTGTTGTAATGCCGGTAAAAGATGCTCCGTACGTTGGGTCAAATCGGTGTAGCTCAGATAGAAGCCGCGTTGGGGGTCGTTTAAAGTTTGGGCATACTGTGCTAGTTGGTGCAATCGATGGGGGTAGTACGTAAGTGCATCGTCTAAGGAGAAGCCGTAAAAATGTCCCAGTACGTCCACCATGCTTGCCAAACTCGCTTCTGGTTCTCGGATCAAAAAAATAAAGCGCCCGTGCGGGTGAGCGAGGAGCTCTGGTGAGAGAAATCGATTGTGATTCAATTGATCCACTACATAGGGGATGGGTTGGCGCCAGCGACGGTAATGCCAGTAACTATCAACGATTAGCCGCTCCACATCGGCTTGGGAGCGATACGGTGCATTGCGTTCGCCGAGACCCAGTACTTCTGGATGGCTCATCAAAATGTGAGCCAGCAACGTTGAACCGGAACGCATGTGAGCTAAAATCAGGATGAAGCGCTGTTGATTTCCGGTAATTAGCCGAAAGTAACGTGAAAGCAGATAGCGCGCACCGCGCCGGAAAAATCGAACCACATCTATCCTCCAGTCCGCCCCGATCATACATGGTATGGTGTGTGGTGTCAATAATATTTCTTATTGACAGAACCTCTTGATTTTCATAACAAGAGGCAACATTAAACGGAGGAAGATGTATGATTTCACCACGGGACATGGCAAAACGACAACTTAATTTAATAACGCACCGCATCCATACCCTGCCGGTACTGGTTTTAATGCCGCACAGTAGTTGCAATTGCCGCTGTGTGATGTGCGATATTTGGAAAGCAAACCAGACCCAGCAACAGTTGTCTCCCGCAATTTTACAAGCGCATCTGGCACTGTTCCAAAAATGGGGGGTCCGTTGGGTAACACTTTCCGGTGGAGAGCCATTGCTTCACAAAAATTTGTGGGATTTTTGCCAGTTACTCAAATCATTGAAGATAAAAATCACGCTTCTTTCCACCGGTTTGTTGCTCCAGCGCCATGCAGAAAGTGTAGTACGCTGGTGTGACGAGGTGATTGTCTCCTTGGATGGGAGTCGGGAGATTCACAACCGGATTCGCAATATTCCTAATGCGTATGATAAATTAGCGGCAGGTGTGGCGGCATTACGCCACATTCACCCCGATTTTCGGGTGACCGGGCGGACGGTTTTGCAACAACAAAATTTTCGGGATTTACCCGAGATCATTCGTTCCGCGCATGCTATCGGCTTGGATCAAATCTCGTTTTTAGCGGCGGATGTTTCTACAGAGGCGTTCAATCGTCCAGAATTATGGGATGAAGAACGTTCTGCTATCGTGGCACTATGTCCTGCGGAGGTTCCGGAATTTGCAAATATTGTGGAACAGGTGATCGCTGATTTTGCTCCTGATTTTGAATGCCGCTATATTGCAGAATCCCCAGACAAATTGCGACAATTGCCCCGTTATTACGGGGCGTTGCTCGGTCAAAATCCATTTCCCCCCGTGACGTGCAACGCGCCGTGGGTTTCGGCAGTGATTGAAGCGGGCGGTACGGTGCGACCCTGCTTTTTTCATCCCTCACTTGGCAATATCCATGACGCCCCCCTCGATGAGATTTTAAACCATGAGACGGCAATTCAATTTCGCAAACACCTGCAGACGGGTGCGGATCCAATCTGTGAAAAGTGTGTTTGTTCGCTGAATTTAGGCATTCGGACGGCGCTTTAACGCCTCTTTTTTCCGGTGAATCTTGGCATTATATGGATTCAAAAAGAAAATTCTATTATAGGATATTGAATGGCTGAAATCCATTCTATCAGGAGTGAGAGATCGTTTCTCACCAAGTCATTGGTTGGTGTAACGGGCAATAATCATCACATGGTCTGCCCACCGGTTGAACGGGAATATCCCTCCCCACCGTTCATCGAGCCGTTGTAAAAAGCGGTAGATTTTCGGATGCCGCCGGGCGAATCCCACCTGATCCGGGGTGGGGCTGATCGACCCAAGCCCGATGACCCGTTGCACCGTAAAGGTTGAGCCGAGGGCACGCTTTATGCCCGTTGGGGTGAAATAATAGGTTCGGGTCGGGATACCGCTAATATCTGCCATAACACCACCTTTTTTCCACCGTCGCGTGGCAAATCTCACCTTCCCTTTCAGTACCATCAATAGTTCCCACGGACAAACCGGCGGCATGATAACCCAGACCACGAATCCGCCGGGTTTTAAAACCCGTGGCAGTTGAGCGGCAACCACACCCACATCCGGGATGCAATTTAGACCACCCAAGTTTGAAAAAACGCAATCAAATTGACCGGTGATCGGGCTTAAATCAGTGAAAGGGCATTGTTGGGTAGAGATGCGCTGGTGGAGATCGAATTGGCTAATTTTTTGTTGAATTTGTTCTACCATGCCGGAACTAACATCGGTTGCCAGTACGTGGAAGCCGTGTTGGGCTAAAAATACAGCATCCGTACCGGTACCGGCGTTAAGTTCCAGTATAGAAGCGTTGGCGGGGAGGATAGAAAGGAGGTGGTGTTGCACCTGATGGCGCATCCAACGCAGGATTTCGTTTTCCGCTTCCACCTGATCGTAGGTTTGGGCATGACGGCTAAAGGCGTGGTCTAACTGTTGCCAAGAATGGTTCATTCGCGAATAACCTCAAGCACTTTGCCGGTTTTGACATCCACTTTGTAGGTGATATGGCGCCACACCATCGTCAACACGCCATTTTTCACCCGCCGCAAGGTTTGGAGCAGTGACCATGCTCCTAACACAAATGTGATGGGGGTCATTATCATCCACAGGATGGTGTTGTAATCGGGGTCTTCGGGGTCAACACTGGCCGGGTTGACGGGCACCCCTTTGCGCATGATATAACCGATTCCACCTAACACCACCATCACGTAAGTACTTGCCATCAGGGCTTGGCTATCCTGTGCCACGACCCCGTAGCCCAAAACCACCGGCAACAGCAAAATCCAGAGGGTCAGGGGCATCACCAACACATAATAAAGGACATACGGAACTTTGAGGTAAATCTGAGAGAATTGAGTCTGCCGGATAAACCACTCAATGGTATTTTTCAGGGACATATCGCAATAACTTTTTAAGGTGCAACTGGGGATGTATTTTCGGCGAATGTTATGCTGGCGTAAGGCGTGCATAATGGCAATATCATCGACAATTTCTGTTCCAAGCCGTTCGTATAGATTATACGCATCCATCATGGATTTTCGTAAGGCTAAACTACCTCCCCATAGCGGTTTTTCGGAATCATTGGTCATGCCCACATTGATAAACGCCGCAAAAATACCGGCGACATAATCCCCCATCCGAAATTTTTTGACCATCGGAATCCGGCGAAAAAAACCCGTGGTCGCCCCGATCTGATCATCTCCGAAAGGCGCAATCATCTCTTGTAACCACGTGGGGTGGGGTTGGATATCGGCATCGGCGATGACAAAAATATCGGGGTGATTTGCCAGTTCCATCCCTTTGAGAATGTTGTATGTTTTTTGGGAGCACCATTCGGCTAAACCGGCAATACAAACCCGGATGTTTTCGCCGGTCTGGGCAATCCGGCGAATTACCGGTACGGCGCTATCGGTCTCACTTTCCGCACAGAAAATAAATTCCACATCACCATCGTAATGTTGGCGGGTGATGTTGCTCAAATTGTTTTCAAAATCTGGATCATCATTACCTTTGCAGGGGATCAGCACCGACACCCGAAATCCACCGGTCGGGGGGTATGTCCGGCTACGCTGAAGCCGGATCAAATGGGTCAGGGCGATGTACAAAATCAGGCTTGAGGAGATACTAAAACCCCACAAATAAACCGTTAGCATCGTGGAAACTCCAGTCGTCAGAGGTGAGCTTAAAGGAAAAGGTGTTTCACCCAATTGGGTAGCTGGTGATTGTGTGGCGGTTTGAACACATAGTCCACGCACATGAGGGCGATCCGTTCGACCAGTTCGCTAAAATAAAACGGGGTAATGATTTCCGGTTGGATGTCTGGAATCGGATTTAACATATCCACGATATACAGTTGACCGGCTTTGAGCCCGTATTCAATCATGTTGATGTCATAACCCAATAACTGGCTAATGGTGAGGCTGGTGGTTTCGATTTCCAGTCCTAATTTGTCGGATAGATGCTGGTGATCGGGCACATATTGGTGCTGGTGAGGAAGGTACTTGATGTTGATCACCCAATTTTTCCCGATGGTATAGGACCGGACATACTGGTCGTAGTCAAGCCAGGCTTCGAGCATGACGGGTTCCGATCCTGTTTGGTGGTAGGCGTGTAGGAGTTCATCCACGCTGCTCACATATTGATCCGTTAGGGCGGAATTGCGGTGTACCGGACGTAATCGCGCCGGAAAGCCCACCCATTCCGTAATTGCTTTCCAGTCCAAGGGATACTTTAAATTGCGGAAATCTTGTGGCTGGAATTCTCCATTTGGCTGTTGTTGGGGGAGAAACACGGCTCGGGGCACGGGCATGTTCCAGCGTTTGGCGAGGGCATATCCCAAAAACCGATTTTCGATCATCTCCAACCAATACGGATTGTTGATGACATATGTCCGGTGGAGCAGGGTTTGTTTCAGGGCGGTGCGGTAAAAAGGCATTTTATGGGATGCCCAATCTAAGATAACCCGGTACGGCTGGCCAAAACCCGCCCGCAATTCACTCAGTTTCACCCACTCTGCCACAATGTTGCACTCTCGGGCTTTCGGGGAGGTGTTAATGATATTTAACAGCGTCGAAATAAAGCGATAATCCTGTATCGCCAATACTCCGATTTTTTCGCCTTTTGCCATGATTCGTCTCGCTATTAATCTCCTGTTGCCAAACGGTCTGCAAGCAATTCGGGTAACCCGGCATTGATAATTTTTTCCTGTGCGGTTTCAATATCATAATCCACGCGCTTAATCTGAACCGTCATTGCCTCTGTATCAAAAATACAATAGGCGGACTGGGGATTCCGGTCACGAGGTTGCCCCACAGACCCCACATTTACAATATACCGGCTATGGGGGTCGATGGGGACCACACCGGTACCATTTCGCGCCACGATTACATTCAGTTCGTCTGCGGTCTTTTGGACAATCATGGGTTGGTGCGTATGCCCGATAAAACAGATTTGTTCGGTAAACATGCGGAATTCATATTTGGCTTCATTGCGGGAAATAATATAATTCCATTTTTCCGGCTCGGATGGGGTCGCATGGACGATCATAAATCCATCGAATTTTGCCACAAGGGGTAAACTCCGCAGATATTTATCATTTTCCGCCGTTAAGACCGTGCGGGTCCACGCAACTGCTTTTTGCGCCACCGGATTGAAGAAGGTTGTATCGGTCAAATCCAGTGCCGCCCAATCATGGTTCCCGGCAAGAACTGTCTGGCTGGTTTGACGGACTAAATTCGCACATTCATTGGGATTGGCACCATAACCCACCACATCCCCCAAGCAGAGTAATTCATCGGGTTTTTCCACCTCATCCAGAACCTTCAGGACGGTTTCTAGCGCTTCTAAATTCCCGTGAACATCCGAATATATTCCATATTTCATACCGTTCTCCTTTTTTTGAAAATGTGACTGATTCTAGCCGATTGGCTACTTGGCTGCTTCGGCTTAATCTCCTGACCCAAATAGAATCAGGTTTGCCCAATAACTGGGATGCGGAAATCGTTCCCGAATCATGGATTGGGCGGCGTTTAGGGCGTCTTCCGTCGTGTTACCGGGTAATGCCCGTAAGTATCGTTTGATGGCAATCGCTGTCGATAAATTATCGGACCGCCAAAGCGCGCCGACAACCGTTGGTGCCCCGCTCAAAAGAAATGCGGTGGGGATGCCCAGTGGAACGATGGCGGAAACGGTATCGGGTAAATCCAACAAACCCCCACTAATAGTAATGTGTTTTAGTCGATGTTCCAAGTCTAAAATGGAATAAACCGCCAATTGATGGTCTCCCCATGTGATATGATGGTACAATGGATTTGCGGGTGTGGTTTCCAGTGGGCATGAAAATAAGGCTTGGTTTGCTGTCACCAACATCGAATCCACCCGCCCGCGTTGGATGTTCATTTCGGTTTGCAATATTACCCCCGGTACTAGCCGCTTTGCGCTGATCGCTTCTTTTGCCATCAAGGGTTCGGTAATAGAACTCAGGACGACCATTCGATTTGCAACGGATGCAGACGCCGGTGGTAACGGTATGGCAAACATGGCGGAAGGGGCATACCGGAGCCGGTGGGTATCCATTAGATACGAGTCTGGAGCCGGTTTTAAAGCCCCAAATGATAGTGACGCCAGTACCCGATCCGGTACGATACACCAGCGGGCATATTGTTGCACGTGATCTTCTACCGGTGCAATTAGGGCGGTGTATAAGGCAAGTGCCGTTTGAGCGGTATCCATTACGTAATAAAGTTGCCGCTGATATTCTGCCACCTGACCGGCTAACTGTTCGGGATGGATGTGTAGCGGAACGGCACGAACCGCCTGAGCCGAAATCACCCAAACCCAAACCTCGGATGCCATCCAGAAATAGTCCAGCACAACTGTGTCTTTCGGGAGATGGGCTTGGACCCGCTGAAGGTCAATTGCCGCCGTGGAAACCATCAAGGATGCGCGGGGCTGATCCGTGACAAGATGCTGGATTTCACGGGCGATCTTCCGGGACTGCTCCCCAAGCTGGTGTTGCAACTGCTCCGGCAAGGCAATCCCTTGTTTTTGGTAAAGCCGCGCCTGCTGAATATGGCTTTGATATGCCGATTTCAAAGATCGATACGCTTTCAGCTCCGAGCGTTGCCCCGGAAATGGGCTGATCCATTTCAGATAATCCCACCATTTTGCCCGGGCAGCAACTTCCCATGCCGCTTCAGGTTTATTCTGTGCCAATAGCAACCGCACCAATGATTCATATATCTCCCGCTCTGGAATGAAAAAACCATACTCCAAAGCAAACGCGCGTGAATCTGACCGCTCTATATAGTCCAGGGCGCGACGATAGTACACCACGGCAGAATCTACGTGCCCTGTATGCGCCATGTTGGCGGCAATCACCGCTAGAATTCGTCCTTCCAATTCCGGTAGAATTGCTTGGTGGGCATGTTGCCAAGCGTTTTGGAGAAGGGAATCTGCTTGTTCTATTTGCTGTTCTTGGTAAGCGATCTCCCCCAGTCGCAATTCCACGGCACTTTGCAAGACCGGATCGGGTGTACCGGCAAGCCACGCCAACGCGGTATCTAAATGCGTTTTTGCACGAGCAACCTGAGCCGCCTGTAAACAGGCAACCGCCAAATTATAATGACATTTTGCCCCATCAGGCAATGATTTAAATCCGTCGTTCGTTGCCAAAACCTCGGAAAAATAGAACTGGGCACGGGTGGGATGGTGTTCTTGGAGGTACATCAACCCGAGTTGGGATTTTAACATGATTATACCGTGCCCTTGAACCGGGTTCAGTTGGGCATGTTGCAGTGCTGTTTGCAACACCCTAAAACTTTGTTTTGATTTGCCCTGAAGCCACAAAATATGGCTTTTTAGCCGGGTGATCTCCCATGGGGTGGAGGGTGGCGCCGGATTCCCAGCACGGAGTTCGGCGCGTTCTACCCACTTCAGGGCTAAGGTGTAGTCACCGTATTCCAACGCGGCAGTGGCAATTTCTTGTGCGAGGGTCATTTGGAGGGGGGCGGTTCCCAATACACGTAAGTATTGATCTGCCTGCTGGAATGCCTCCAATGCGGAATCTGGGCGGGCAAGAGTGAGGTACAGCCTGCCGATCTGCCAGAACACGTGGGCAATTTCTACCGTATCTGCCAGTTGCTGGTAAATGGGTAACGCTTGCCGGTAGCTTGCCAGTGCCGCCGCCACGTTGATTTGCCGGAATGCAAGATCACCCCGAAGCCGGAGCACTTTTGCCAACACATCCGGACGGTTGTGTTGTTGGCTGTACTGCTGGGCGTCATCCAGATGTTGCTTTGCTGGATCATATGCTTCCAGTTCTATTTCCAACTCGGCAAGGGTCGTGTATGCTAGTGGGAAGTGGTCGCTGAGTTGTTTCTCGTGTAAAAATGCCACGTAACGTTCCTGATAGCGTAATGCCAATTTGGGTTGTTGGGCGGCGCGTAAACAGCGGACTAACATCCGGTGTGCCTGTGTGATGTTCTCTATGGGAGTTGTCCGGTCTTTCTGGAGACGGGTTAATTGTTTTTGCTGGGTGGTTGCCGCCTGCCGGTAGTCACCATTCTCATATAATGCCTGGACCAACTCGTTGTAAATGGGCGAGATGCGCTGTGGCGCCGCATATTCTGCGAGGCGTAAAGCGGTTTCTAGGGCATGGATGGCACGTTCCCACTGGCCAGCGTTCCGGTAATGCAATGCTTGTTGGTAGGACTGTTCCAATTGCTGGCGGGCAACTTTTTGTAACGATTGTGCCGGGAGACCCGGAAATCCCCATAGCCGAAACCCAGCCCACTCCCGGACGGTTTGCTGGCGTTGAATTGCTTCGATCTGGGTTTGTTGTAACGCACCGGCAATGGTGTTTTGTGCCTGCTGGTACTCATATAGATGTCCAAGTAGAGCGATTCGTGCCGCCGGTTCGATCTCCCATTGGGAAACCAGCACCGACGATACTCCCGCAAAGAGTAGCGCACGTTCCAATGCGACCATCACGGGTTCTTCGGCGTCCGGATCCGCATCCGGCATGTTCCAACCACTGATTGTTACCAAATTTGCCTGAAGCGGTATCTCAAACCATTCAAAGAGCGACATCGTTTGATTGTATGCTAAATAGAGGGGTGTGCGCAGTGGCAGTTGCGGTCGCGGCGAGGCTCTCAATGCCAAATGCACCAGCCCGTAATCCGGTAGCATCCGTCGGAGCGTTGCTGGCGAGAGCGAATCTCCCTCCAATAGATACGGTTGCGGTAACGAGAAGACCAATTCACCCACTTCAGTCAGAGACCCTGCTAGGGTAAATGCCGTCCGGCGTTCTTCTGTTGCGACTAAAAGGGTATTCATGGCGGGGAGATACTGCTGTTGCTGTGCCACCAGCACACTGCTCAAGCTGGAGGCGTACGTCACACGGTGATCTTCAATCACATAACGCCCATTGTGCCGCAATGCCGCAAACGGGATGGCGTACAGCATTTTATCCGGCAAGATGGTCCACTCCGAATAGGTCGCTAATTCTGATGTAACAGGTTGTAATATCGCATCATACACCCATTCTAAAAAGATGTTCAGCGAATCCAGATTGTGGGATAGCTGGTCGTGTAAGGTGTGGGTCAAGGATGCCAACTGGGTGGTGGAGAGCGGCAGGCGAGCGGATACAATTCGATTTTTGGAAATAACCCAGACCACCGATTGGTTGTATCCCACATGATAAGCAATCAGGGCTTGGGTGGCGGTTAGCTGTTGTTGGATATTATCAATTGCCGGCGGGTTGACTCGAAATAGATCATACACCGCGGTGTCCGCTAAGGTGAGTGCGCTGAGTTCCGCTTCTGCCCGCTCCCGTTGGAGATGGTACTGTTGGCGTTCCTGTTTCTGTTCCGGAAGCAATGTTTGCATGTGATAACGTATATTGACGATCTGCCGTCCCAATTGAAGTGCTCTATTTTCCGTGCTATCTGGCAGATTGAGGCGCTGGTTGCCGCTTATGTCGATCAGTTGGTGTGCCCGTTGGCGTTCCTTTACGATGAGTGCGGCTCGTACTCGATTCTGTGCCATCAAGGTGGCAATGGTTTCGGCATACACGCCCTCCTGATCCGCGGGGTTGGTCGGGATGGTTGGGGGCAGTGCTTCCACTATATCCAATGCCTGATAGAGCAATTTGAGCCGTTCATCCGCCGCTTGCGTGACCTGAGCTTGAATGTACAGCACTTGCCATAGCAGTTCCGGTAAACCGTGCGTTGCGGCTAATGACCGGGCGGAATTGGGACCAACACTCAGGTACGATAGCGCTGTTGCCGTATCTCCCTGAGCCAAATAGACCAGTGCCACATTTTTGCGGATCAGGGCACGCTCCCGGGGATGATCATACCGGAATGAGAGCCGATCTGCCTGAAGATAATAGGCTAGGGCTTGTTGGTAAAAGGTGTCAAAAATGGTGGAGGTGGCTTGTTGGTTAAGATACGTTGTCAGGTCGGAGTCTAACCCCAAATCATAGCCGGTCTGTTGTTTCAGGTCGGTTAGATAGCGGCGAATCACCTCTTGACTGGATTTTATCTGATTTTGGCGCTCGATGTCATCCGTGGCTTTCTCGCCCGGCAACCGTGGGTCCAATTGATTGCGGTAGAGGGCGAAATAAATACTGGCGAGTTGGTGATAAATCGCCAACTCCATCCGTTGGTCTTCAACAGTGAATACCGGACGCTCTGCTTTTCGCCGTTGGATTAATTCCAATGCCTGTGTTTGGTAATGTAATGCTTTGCGCCCGCGCCACACCGGTACCGGTTTCCGGTTCGGGGAGGTACTGGCAGACCGGTCTAGCATTGCGAGATACACTTGCCCTAAATTTTGATAATTGATTAATGCGCCTACCTGAAAATCATGTTTTGGGTCGCGGCATATTTGAAGGGAATTCTCAAAATGAAACAGAGCTTCGTCTTCATTTTTAAGCTGTAAGTAGATGTTTCCCAGATTATTATAACAGATTGCGCGCTCTTGCGCATTTCCGCTCATCTCCAAAATCTCTAATCTTTTCTGTGTGAAGTCACGTGCGCGTTCATAATCTTGTAGTTGATAGTAGCTTTCCGCTAGGATGCTGTAGACCAATGTGATTTCGTCACTGGGTGAGAACGGTTTTTGTCCGCGAGATTCGCCAATGGTGGTGGGGATTCGCACAAATGGCATGGCAAAAGTGAGCAACCGGAGATTATAGGGGACGATTTGAAGGGGAGCAAGTTGGGTG
Source organism: Gemmatimonadota bacterium (assembly GCA_003697105.1). Taxonomy (GTDB): domain Bacteria; phylum 4572-55; class 4572-55; order J002; family J002; genus J002. Next base: position 25,325 of record RFFQ01000095.1, read on the forward strand.
CGCTCCCGGCGGAAGTCCTGATGTTGCCACTCGTGTTCGGCTCGTTTTGCCCAGTAGATGGCGGAGTCATAGTTGCCCATGTGGAGGGCATTCGTGGCAATTTGCCGGAAACATAATCGTTGGAGGTGCTGTCGTTCTTCTGCCGGAAGTTCAACGTCATCCAGTTGGTGTAATGCCCGTTGGATATAACGGGAAGATGCCGGATAATCTTTGGCGACATAGTACAGTGCCCCCAGTTGTTGGTAAGCCTCATATACCAACGCCGAATCCCGTTGGAGACGAGCGAGTTCAATCAGGCGGTGAAATGCCCGGTTGCCCGCCGAAACGTCTTCCAAAAAGAAGGCACACCGCCCCATTCGCCGCTGGATTTCGATCTCCTGTGATACGGATTGGAACGTCGAATCCATTTCTATTTTTTGTTGGTAGTAGTAATATGCTTTTTGGAAGCTGGTTTCATCTCCGTTATCGGCGAGATGGTAGAAGGTATTTGCCAAGTTGAGGAGCAACGCGGCTTCCCATTGTGGAAACTGCTGTTCATCGTTGAGTGTGAGCGCAATTTGATATTTCTCGATAGCCAGTTCATAGAGGAATTCCCGTTCATCCGGTTCAATGCGGTTTTCGCGGCGTTGCTGTTCGTAATCTTTTCGCAAACCTTCGTACACGTATCCCAATGCCAGATAGGTATCAATTTGGCGAAAATCCAGATCGAGTGCTGTTTCCAATGCCGGTCGTGCCGCGGCAAGTTGCTGCATATTTGAGGTCTGATGGAATTGTTCGATTCGGGCGAATCCGGCGGCGTAATGGTAGGTGGCTTCATGTGAAAATTCGGTGCGGAGCGAGTCATAATGGGCAATAATGGCGGGTAGTTGGTGGTGTTGGCTGCGAATCCAACCGCGATGTGCCGCCCAATGGAGTGAATCTTGTTGGAGTGCTTGTTGAAAAAAGGCGGCTGCGGCTGCCGGTTGGTGTTGGTCCAAAGCATTTTGTCCCTGATTGAGGTAGGTTTGTACCAAATGTTCGCGGGCACGTTGACCCACGGTGCCGTTTTCATACCGTCCGTACTCCTGAATGATGAGTTTATAGAGGGCTTCGGTGCGATCATCGCCGGTGTGACTATAGATACGACCCATCGCGAACAGCGCCTGAATCTGCCAGTCATGTTCGTTGGGGTATTGCTGGATGAGTTGCTCGTATGCGGAAAGCGCCGCATCGTACTGCTGTTGTTGCTCATAAATTGTGCCGATCTGGAATTGTGCGCGGGCACACAAGGAGGTATAAAAGGGATAGGATTGGATGATTTGATAAAATCCGGTCAGTTGGTCCATTGGATTGTCATATGCGGTATAAAAGGCGATAATGCGCTTTTCAGCCACTGCCGTCCATTTTTCTGAGGTGAAATAGGTCTCCAGTATGTGCAAGTAGCGTTCGATTCCACTGCCACGGTCTCCCAATTGGGTATAAATATCGGCAATTTTAAGGTTCGCTTCCGCGGCACTATCGTATTGGCGTGGGAACTGATCCACCACATGCTGGTATTGCTCCAGCGCCCGGGAATTTTCACCTACTACGTGATGTAAATCCCCCATTGCCAGATAGATACGAGCTAATGCCCATTCATTTTGCTGGTGTTCTTCTAGTAATCTTTGGTATGCCTTCTGAGCAGCAACAGCGTTATGTTGATGCTTCCATTGTGCTTGGATGTAGGCAATTTGAATCAACGGTTTAAGAGGTGTTTCCGGGTAGTTTTGCAATGCCGTTTGATATGTGTCGAGTGCTAGGCGTTGTTGGTCGGTTTTTTCGTACAATTGCCCTAACTGGTAGAAGGCTTCGGCGGCGTATGGACTTGCCGGAAAATTATCAATGACGCGATGATACGCCAACATAGCGGTAGTGGCAGACCGGTTATTTCTGATCCAGTGGGCATATCGTAATTGGAACTCCGCGGAAGGGGCGATGGGAACTTCCCCGAAGGCAGGCATTTGCCAAATATCCATATTTCCACTGCGGTTGGTGGCGAAGTAGATTGAGCGACCATCCGGGCTCCACACGGGTTGGTAATTGATGTACTCATGCGTGGTCAGAGGTATGACCCGGCGGGTTGAAAGATCGATCCGGTATAGCCCGGGGTTATCAGCGAGTGTGACATGCCCATCACCATTTGTATCTTGATGGTAACGGGCAAAGACGATCTGTTGCCCATCGGGACTCCAAGCGGGCGTGAGGTCATAATCCGAACCGCTGGTTAATTGTACCAGTGAATCCCCATTGGCGGAAATTAACCACAAGTCGCCGTTATTATCCGGTTTACCCCGAAAAGAGACATGAGCAATCCACTTTCCATCCGGGCTCCAGCGGGGGGCAAAACCGCCATCTTGGGTGAGCGGCCGGGCATTTTCCCCTTTGGCAGTGCATAACCAGAGATTTCGTTGAGGTGGGGAGGTACTGGTTATGTGTCGTCGGGAAGTAAATACAATCTGATCTCCGCTGGGATGCCAATCTGGATCGGTATCCTCGCCATTAAAATGGGTCAGTTGGGTCGCGTGTTCATCTGTTTGGTCGAGATCATGGATGGGGATAGTCCACAGATCACCACCGGCATCCTTCCGCCGGGAGACATACACCAATTGTTCCTTTTTTGGATGCCATGCCGGTTCGACATCGGCACTGGTATGGCGGGTCAATTGGCTGGGGCGGCTGCCGTTTACGGCCCGTTTCCACAAATTCCAGTTGGCATTTTGATCGGCATCGGTTCGCCCGGAAACAAAGACCAACGTTTGCCCATCCGGGGAAATTGCCGGAAAGAGGTCTATATCGGTATTGGTGGTAATTTGCTGGGGCACTTGATTGCGGATGGACTCGAACCATTCTTCGTAACGGATTGATGCTTCCGATGCCGGGGCTATTGGCGGGGTCGATATGGGAAGCGGAAGGTGAGGGGTTACGCGGGAGCTTGTACACCCCCCACTAAATATGATGAGTAGAATCAGAGTAATATAACCGCCGGAAGGGCACCGTTGGGGGTATTGCATGGAACACTTTTACTGGTTTGGGGAAGGATAAATATAGATACCCACTGTATCCTTCACGTTTGGATCGGTATCCCACCAGCCTTCTACGATGGCTTTCACACCTTGTACCGGGGGGTTCGTTTGAAATCCACTGAACGTAACGGATGTTTGTCCGGTATTATCAGTGACACCAAAGGCTTGAATTTCACCTATATCGGTGCGGAAAATCACGGTTTCTCCGCTCAAAGCCTGATTATCTCCGTCACGCAGGGTGGCGAAGACCTCCGCATAGACTGAATCCCCACCGGCATCGTAAACTGTGGTTGGCGTAGCGGTCAAGGTTAATTTTGCTGGCGACGTATCCCGATTTTCGCACCCGGTTAGGAGCACGAGAAGGCTCAACTGAACAAAGATACAAACGCTGATGATGGGGGAGACTCCCTTTGAGACCTTTAGGGCTTTTTTGTCATTAAAACTCATACTCACACTCCTTTCCGAGAGAAGAATTAAACATCATGTTGCTTTTTTTGACCTTATTTCCGGAGTAGTCCTGAGATGCTCTGGCAGTAAAATATAGATATAGCCTTGATTTTAGGAGGTTGATGAACATCGGCATTAAATCTGCTGAAGACATGTTACTCCTTCCCCTCCAGTAGCCGCTATACAATGGCGGTTATACAAAAACCAGTTTCTTCGATGGCGAATCGAGGAAACTGGTTTTCTTTATTTCAGCCAATAACCTAAACTGGAGAAATGGTTAGAATTGGTAGCCGAATCCAAACTGGTGGGTCAACGGTAGTTTTTCATGGTTTGTCAGGGCATAATCCAGTTGGATATCAGAAAAGGAAAAGCCCAATCCGGTGGAGAAGCGGTTGGGTTCGGTTTGAACACCTGCCCGAACGTCACAGCGCATGTTGAGCAGAGGGTCCTCGTACACTCGAAATTCCATTCCGACCAGTGCCCGTACCGGTTGACCTTTTTCTTTGGAAAGATCAAATGCTGTCAATACTCCGGTCAATGGTGTGTAGGAAATACCGACATTAATCAGTTGGGGGAGATCGTTGGTATGGGCATTTTTTACCGTACTCTCAATTTCTGGGCGATTGGCATTGTGGATAAACGCACCGAGCCGCCAGCGGCGGTAAATTGTTGCCATAAAACCGGCATCAACCCCGTAAGTTATGGCATTCCCCAAGCGGTCACCTTGGTCGATTTGGTATCCGGTCAGGTTGTAACCAAATGCCAAATCGCGTGTGAGAGCGAGTCCGTGTGAAATTGTCAATGCCCGTTCGCTAAGTTGGGAGAATCCCATATCCTGATAACCCACACCCCAGGTACCCCACCGCGTGGGGTAGGCGACATCAAGCGTTCCGTTATGGATGCCACTGCCGTAGAGGTCTTTGTATTGTGCCCGAAGCTCGGGACGATCTACCCGGCTTAAGCCGGCAGGATTAAACCGGATGGCAGTGGCATTGTTCGCTACAGCAGTAAATGCCCCTCCCATCCCTTGTGCCCGAACTCCAAATTCCATATCCTCAAAAACCCCGGCATGGAGGCTCATGGGGATGAGCATAGCACTGACCCATAATATCCACATGCGTTTCATCACTTGAATTTCCTCAGAGAATCGACTAGTTAAGACCCCGCCCCATTTTAGCTGAGACTTTGGGTTTAAAAATATATTCTTTTTTGTAAATGATCAGATCAACGGTTTTTTTGTAAGGGCGTACCGCAATTTCCATATCCCCGGGTTTGGGGTAGTTTCGACGGATACGGATATCGTATTCGGGGTCTCTAATGGGGATATTGTGTTTTTTTGCCACCTCCATGATGGCCGTTCGCACAACTGCGTCCGTTTTGACCTGCCCAAACCGAGCTTGTTCATCCATCACGCTAATCAGGGCATTAAAGCCAATTTTGGGGGTTGCCAGACGGATAACGGCATTCACAACGACCCCCAAAATTACCAAAAAAATGATAACTTTAATTCCGGTGCTAAGTCCCCGTTGGTGTTGCTGGCGTGTAAGCATGAATCACCTCTTTACCGAAGATACCGTTCACATTTCTGAATCCAGTGAGTTGCTTCGCCTCCGACAACCGGTTGGCTATTGGGATACCTATCGATAACGGCTTGGAAAGCCTCCTTGGCGGCGTTGTAATTTTGCTGAAAATAATAACAATACCCAATCATCAGTTGACCGTCGGGGTCCATATCCGTTTCTCGCGTATCTTGAATAACGCGTTCAAAATAGCGCATCGCCATCTGGTAATCCCCCCGTTCAAAATAGCATTGTCCGATCATGTAAAGTGCTTCGTCAGTTTTGCTTGAGCTAGGGTATTCATCCAAAATACGTTCAAATAGCTCTTGTGCGGCATCAAATTGTTCATTTTGGTACTGAAATTTACCCGCTTTATATAGTTCCGTTGCCGCCTGCTCTTCCTCTGCTTGAAGTTTGTCTTCTGCGGGCGGTACCGGGAGCGGGGTCTTTTTTTCGACCACAACGGGTGGTGGTACTGCCGGAGGCTGGTTCACCACCGGCGTGGGGTTTACCGGTGTGGGGCTGGGGCTTACCGATGGTACGTTGCCAAAATGAAATGCGAGTGAGAACCGATGGGTCTCACCGAGATTCCCGTAAGGCACAAAGGCATAATCCAAATGGATCGTTCCGACCCGAAAACCGGCACCCGCCGTATATCCGGTATCATCACCTAAGGCATCCGTGCCTTCTGTTTTGTATTTGTAACCCGCACGAAGCGCAATCATGTGCTGGATCCAAAATTCCATTCCGCCGTATATCCGCACATTGTTATCATTCGGGATTTCCATATCCGCGGCCAGTAGCAGATTCTGGTTCAACATTTCGTAAGCGGCTCCGGCACGGATGGTCATCGGTAATGCTTGTGATTCGGCTTCAAATTTCATTTCTGGACCCAAATGCTGGGCAGTAAGGGCTAGCTTCAAATGACGTGCGGGTCGATAGGTCAATCCCACATCGGCGGCGAATCCGGTTGCCGAATACTCATCAATGGATTGGTAAATTCCTTTGATGGTGACTCCGATGGCAACCATATTGCCTAGTTTTTGAGCTAGCGTTGCTCCCAACACATAATCTCCGGCGCTAAATTCATTAATGGGGCTGTTATATGTTGCTCCACGGCCCTCAATGCCAGCGGTGTACAACCCACCACCAAAGAATCCCACATGCATGTTGCGAGAAAGCGGATGGGAGAATCCCAAATAGTCATAACGAATATCTTGAAACCACTCGTAATGGGATAGTGTAACCGAACTGGACGTGTGAAAAGCCAATCCTGCCGGATTCCAATAGGTCGCCTCACCTCCAGTGGCGAGCGCAGAAAACGCTTCACCCATCCCGCTTGCACGAGCACCCACGGGAATTTTGAGAAATTTAGCGCCACTTTCACCCGCAGAGGCATTAATCTCACTGGCAAATGCAGGTACTGCCAGAGAAAGCGCACAAAACAAAGATAAAACCTGCATGAAATGTTTCATTAGCGGTTCCTCCTTATAAAAAACTAAAAGATCACACCGCTATGGGGCGCACGGTGTTAGAACGGAATAAATGTACCATAATTCCGAAAGTCTTGTCAAGTACAAAGTTGGTCAAAAGCTCGATTATTCCTGCTGTGCGAGGGCGATCCGTTTGTATTCCGCCACTCGCCGGTCTGCTTGCCGGGTGGGTTCCGGTAATCGATAGCGGGAGGTACAGGCTAGCGAGATTTTTACGGCAGATGTGAGGGACATCCGGTGTCCGGGCGAGATGAACAGCGGGCGCACATTTGTTCGGGTGCGGACAACTTTTCCGATAACTTCATTTTGGTCCATTAAATTTGAGGTAGCGCCTTTTTCTAAAGCCGGTAATATGTATGACCCGACCAAGCGTGACTTGGCACAGCCAATTGTCGGGGAATCTAGCAGTACTCCCAAATGGGCGGCGAGTCCGAGCCGGCGAGGATGGGCAATGCCGTGCCCATCAAACAAGATGACATCCGGGGTGTGCTCCAGTTGTGCAAATGCTTTTAAGAGGACTTCTCCCTCCCGAAAACTTAAAAACCCCGGAACATAGGGAAACCGTACCCTTACTCGGGCGTAGCATTCTTGAACACATTCTAATTCTGGGAAATGGAGTAGGATAACGGCGGCAAACGCTTCATCATGATGAAATGCCACGTCGGCGCCGGCAACCCACTGGATGGACTCCAGGGGAAGATCGGTAAAGACTAATTTTTTGACTAACTCGTTTTGCAGGGCTTTGGCGGCGGTTGTGCTCAGGCTCCATTCGTGAGTCACTACCGGTGTCATAATTCTACCAGAGGTGTCGGGGCGTGTTGTTGCCCCACATGGATCGCAATTTGAGGATGATCACTTTTTCGAACCGTATCCACGGCGAGACGGTGGGCGAGGTCAGGGCAGTTATTTTCTTCACTAAGGTGTGCCAGAAACACCGCTTCGAGGTCGCAATGGATCAATTTGGAAAGGGCATTGTTAAATGCGCCGTTCGATAAATGCCCGTTTTTGCTGAGAATTCGTTGTTTCAATGACCACGGATACTTTGACGATTTGAGCATCTCTTCGTCGTGGTTACTTTCCAACACGATCAGATTGGCACCGATCAAATGGCGTCCCACCCGACGGGTAACAAACCCCAAGTCCGTTGCGATTCCAATTTTGGAGCCATTATGCTGGATGATTACACTGATCGGATCGGCGGCATCATGGGGCGTTTGCACCGGATGTACCAAAATCTCACGGGCGATCTCAAAAGGTTCATTTGTCGTGATCAAATGAGGTTGGAACGCCTGTTTTAGAGTTCGGCTGAGATGATGATACGTCCCTTGATTCAGATAAACGGGAATTGAATAGGCACGGACAAGCCGCGCCAGCCCTTTAACATGATCGTAATGTTCATGGGTGATAATAATGGCATCTAACTGCGAGGGCGTAATCTGGATGCGCTCCAAGCGCTGAATTAAATCTTTCAGGGTTAATCCAACATCCACCAACAGCCGAAATCCATTGATCTCCACAAACGTTGAATTTCCTTTGCTACCACTTGCCAGTAAACAGACCTTCACCGTTTATCGCCTATGTTATGTTGCGTATGCAATGGATCGCGTTTCTCGAATCACGGTTACTTTAATACTGCCGGGATAATCGACTTGTTTTTGAATTTCTTTGGCCACTTTATTTGCGATTTCATCGGCTTGGGAGTCGTTGACTTTATTGGGTTTGACCATGATTCGGATTTCCCGCCCGGCTTGAATCGCATAGGATTTATCGACCCCCTCAAACGAACTCGCGATTTCTTCGAGTTTTTCCAGCCGCTTAATGTAGGCTTCCAATGTTTCCCGCCGGGCACCGGGGCGAGCGCTCGAAATGGTGTCTGCGGCGGAGACCAGCACTGTAATTAAAGAGGATGCTTCGGTATCTTCGTGGTGTTCGGCGATGGCACTGATAACCTCTTTCGGTTCATTATAGCGTTTGGCAACTTCAACTCCTAATTCCACATGGGAGCCTTCGCTTTCGTGGGTTAATACTTTGCCAATATCGTGCATTAATCCGGCACGACGGGCAATACGGGCATCTAAACCCATTTCTTTTGCCAACATTCCCGCAATCACGGCAACCTCTTTGGAATGTTGGAGCATATTTTGCCCGTAGCTGGTACGGTATTTTAAGCGTCCGATGAGTTTTTGCATTTCTGGATGGACATTATTCAAGCCGAGTTCGAGGCAGGTTTCTTCGCCCAACTGGGCGATACCCTCTTCCACCACGGCATGGGATTTTCCCACAATATCCTCGATACGGGCTGGGTGGATTCGTCCATCGCTGACCAGTTTTTCCATGGCGACCCGGGCAACTTCACGCCGGATGGGGTCAAATCCAGAGATCAGCACTGCTTCTGGGGTATCATCAATGATGACATCCACGCCGGTCAGATTTTCAAAAGCTCGGATATTCCGCCCTTCGCGTCCGATAATACGCCCTTTCATGTCATCACTTGGCAGAGAAACTACCGCCACGGTACTTTCTGCCACGTGTTCTGCCGCATATCGTTCGACCGCCAAACTGATAATGTGTTTTGCCTCTCGTTCGGCTTCCCGGGTGGCTTTATCTTTAATATCCCGAATGAGTTGCGATGCCTCCATCTTGGCTTGATTTTCCATGTTGCGGATCAAGAGTTGTTTGGCTTCTTCTGAAGTCATTCGTGAAATTTTTTCCAGCATTCGGGTTTGTTCGGCGATCAGTTCATTAAGTCGCTCATTTTGTTCGTCAATGACCCGAGCTTTGGTTTGTAATTCCCGTTCCCGGGCAGAGACCGCTTTTTCCTTTTTGTTAAGGACATCTACTTTGCGATCCAAGTGAGATTCTTTGGTTGCTAAGCGTTTTTCACGGCTTTTCAGCTCCTTACGGATATCTTGAAGTTCCCGTTCTAGCTCTACCTTACGTTCGTACCACTCATCTTTGGCTTCTAAAATGGCTTCTTTTTTGAGTGTCTCGCTTTCTTTTCGGGCTTCATCCAAAATTTTTTGCGCCAAGTCCTCGGCGTCTTGCAATTTTGCCTGACTGACTTTTTTATTCCAGTACCACCCTAAAATGAATGCGATCACTGCCGATGCCAGAATAGAAAACATAATTAAAATTGGCTTCAACAGTTCCATTGTATTGTTCTAACCTCCAACAAATTTCAACTAAACTACTTCTCGGATTAATGCCATCAATCTGCAATAAAAACCCCGCTATCTCGTGTGACTCAAAGTAACATTGAACCCAAACTTTAGATACGGTGGTTTGTCCGTATGGTAAATTAATGCGTCCCCTAAACCTCTACGAGGGGGGCGTGCACGCTTTTACCAGTTAGGATTCCCTAGTGTTTAATGTTAGCTCAAGTACCTTCAAATCATCACGAAGACAGCGGGGAATCTGAATATCTATTCAACTTAGAATAGTTAGATTCGAGATGTCAAGAGAGCATGATTAATCTTCATCTGTATTCGACTCGGATTGGGGTTGACCCTCCTCATCTTGGATTGTACGAGTTAGTGTTTCTGAGAGGCCGTTTAATTTTCCTTCAATTTCCAACAGTAAGCGTTGTCGAAGTTCGCGTTCCTGATACAGTTCATCTGCAATATTGATAGCTGCTAAAATGGCAACTCGTGCGGATGAGGCAATAGACAGGTTATCGGTGATTTCCCGCATTTTGGAATCCACATAGCGGGCAACTTTGCCAATATGATCTGGATCGACATCACCTTTAATGCCATATTCAGAGCCAAATATGTGAACTTTTACTGTTTTGGTTTGGTCTTCGGTTGTCATGTTTATGGTAACTTTCCCAATCAACACTATCTCGGTTGTTCAACATCAATCTAATACAGATGAGGCCTAAAATCAACAATTGATCTCATCATAACTCCAGTTCTTCAAACTTGGAGAGCATTTGCTCTACTTTTAAGCGAATTTTTTCGCTGTCTTGCTTTAAAGCCTCCTCTTCAGCCGTTGTCGTCGCACCGGTGTCCGGGGGTGTTTCTGCAGGAGATGTACTTGTTTTTCCCCGCAATTTTTGATTCTCTTCACGCAATATTTTGTTTTCGTGCCGCAGTTGAACAATCAGTTTTGTAGCTTGCGCAATTTTATCTTCTAATGTTTTAAGGCTCGGTATTTCCATTGATAATCTTTGTCCTCATTACCGGATAACCCGATTTATTGACGGAGTTCAATTCCAAACGTGGCAGCGAGTTCCGCCAAAATTTGGGATTGAATCTCATCGACTTCTTGATCCGCCAACGTTTTCTCGGCGGATTGGTAGGTGATAGCAAAGGCCAGACTTTTTTTACCCGCCGGTACGGGGTGCCCCATATATTGATCGAACACGGTGACATCCCTAACTAAATCAAATTTGCGGATACAGTCAATGATTTCTTGCGAAGAGACCTCCAGAGGCACCACGAATGCCAAGTCTCGTAATGATGGCGGAAATGAAGATAAGGTCTGGTACTGCATTGTACGGGGTAAATGATTCTTCAATATGGAAATGTTGAGTTCCGCCACCAGTGGGGGTGCATCCAACCCAAACTGTTGGGTTACTTTATAATGAAGTTCACCAAATGTTCCAATCCGATCGCCATTGACAAACAGGGTTGCCGCTTTTTTTGGATGATAAAATGGTTCCTCACTCATGTCAAACTGCTTGCCGGAAATATGAAGACTTTCCAAGAGGGTCTCAATGGCGCCTTTGATATCGAAGACATCCAACGGGATAATCGATTGGCTCCAGTGGGGGGGATGGCGATCACCCATCATGATCAAGCCCAGCGTCATATCTTCCTGCGGTAATTTTTGCCCCTCTACCGGCTTAAATGTTTTGGCTAATTCAAATAATCGTAGCTGTTTTGTTCCCCGATTTTGATTCCATTTGGCGGTTTGGAGCAACTGGGGTATAAGCGTGGTTCGCATGGTAGCTTGATCTGCACCCAAAGGGTTGCTAAGTTCAATAGTCTTCCGGCGTGCATCTGTTTCAGGGAGGTTTAATTTATCGAATAGAGCCGCATCCATAAAACTGAAGTTGTAAATCTCTGTAAAGCCAATGCCTACCAGCCGTTCCCGAAGTCGATCCACGCATATTTCCGAAGGAGAACGCCGGGCTGAAAATGAGCCTCCTTTTGGTAGCGTTGTTTCAATATTATCATACCCGTATAAGCGGGCAATTTCTTCGATAATATCCACTTCCCGATCCATATCGGTGCGGAATGTCGGCGCTTGGACGGTGATGACTGCCGTATCTGTGATATACGTCTCAAATTCGATGGTTTCTAGGAGCGAAACCATCGTACGGGCATCCAGATTGGTACCCAGTAGATGGTTTACCCGCGAGGGTCGCACGGTCACGGTTGGGTTTTGCCATTCGGTTTGTCCAGCATCGATTTGCCCGTGCAAAAGTTCTCCACCGGCTAGGGATAGAATTAACTGGGCGACCCGATCCAACGCCAGCGGTACCCCATTCGGATCCACTCCGCGCTCAAACCGGTGCGATGCTTCCGTGTGGAGTTTGACAAATTTAGACCCCAGACGAATTAAGCGTGGGGTGAAATAAGCACTTTCCAACAGAATGTTTTGGGTTTCCGGCGTAACTTCGGAGTTCAAACCTCCCATGACCCCGCCCAGTGCCACTGCGCGTGATCCATCCGCAATGACGACTGAATCTGGAGCGAGCTTACGTTCCACTCCATCCAATGTAATAAATGTTTCGTTTGATGTCGCTTGACGTACAATGATCCGGTGCTCATCGAGTTGGTCCAGATCGAAGGCATGAAGGGGTTGTCCCATTTCTAACAGGACATAATTGGTCGCATCAACGATGTTATTAATCGGACGAATGCCGCAGGTTTCTAATGTGCGTTGAAGCCACTCCGGCGAAGGTTCAATTTTAACGTTGCGGATAACCCGGGCACAGTAGCGCGGGCATCCTTCCGGATAATCAATCTGAACCGAAGTGACCTCCGTGATCGGCGTTTCGGACTCTTGAAATTTAACTGGAGGATACGTAACGGTTTTTCCCAGATGGGCGGCAATTTCCCGGGCAATCCCAATGTGGCTTAAACAGTCTGATCGATTTGGCGTTATTTCAAACTCAATACAAAAATCATCGTGGATGGGTGTGACTTTTTCTACTTCTAACCCGATCAACGTCAGTTTATCCGCTAATTCGTCGGGTGTTAGATGGAAATGCACGAGTGATTTTAACCAATTGTAACTTGCTTTCATCTGTCTACTTTTTAGAATTGCTCTAGGAATCGTAAGTCATTTGTGTACAACAGCCGCATATCATTAATATTGTATTTAAGCATGGCGATCCGCTCAACACCCATCCCAAACGCAAAGCCTGTCCATTCTTCAGGATTATACCCAACGGCGGCAAACACATTGGGGTCTACCATGCCCGAACCTAAAATCTCAAGCCAACCCTTTTGTTTACAGACATTACACCCGCTCCCTTGACAAAAAATGCAGGTCATGTCCACTTCGGCGCTCGGTTCTGTGAAGGGAAAAAAGGAGGGTCGAAACCGGAGTTGCGTAGTTGGTCCAAACATCTGGTGGATGAATTCGGTCAGGACGCCTTTGAGATCACCCATTGTGACGCGGCGGTCCACATATAATCCTTCCACTTGATGAAACACCGGGGAGTGAGAGGGATCAACTTCGTCGGTGCGGTAAACGCGCCCCGGCACAATAATTCGCACCGGGGGATGTTGTTTTTCCATGACCCGAGCTTGCACAGGGGAGGTATGCGTTCGTAGAATGACATCGTCTTGAACATAAAAGGTATCTTGCATATCCCGAGCGGGGTGTTCTGGAGGGAAATTGAGCTTATCAAAATTATAGGCTTCAAGCTCAACATCCGGACCCTCCGCCACCGAGAATCCCATACCAAAGAAAATTTCACGGATTTCATCGAATGTTTGTTGTAGCGGATGTTTTCGACCAAGCCAAAAACGACGTCCCGGCAACGTTATATCTGTATATTCATTAGCAATGGCGCGTTGCCGTTCCGCTTCTTCATATTGTTCCAATGCTTCTGTGAACCGGGCTTGAAGCCGTGTTTTAGCTTGGTTCACCAAATTTCCGATGCGGGGTCGATCTGCCGGGGGAAGGGCACCCATCCCTCTTAGTAAGGATGTTAATTTACCTTTTTTACCCAAATATTTAATCCGCAGCGTCTCCAGCATCTTTTTGTCCGTACAGGACTCTATTTCGGAGAGTGCCGCCCGTTCGATACCCCGAATTTGATCTTCCATGAGTTCTACCCAATTTACCGGAATTTTATAACGTCCTAATGCAGATAAAGATTCTGTCCTGAAAGAACAGAATCTTTATCCGAATGCGTCCTTCATTTATGATAAGCTTGATTTTGCTAATTCAGCTAATCGACCAAAGTTATCCGGATCGTTAATCGCCATATCGGCTAAAATTTTCCGATCTAAATCCACATTTGCTTTTTTAAGCCCATTCATGAAACGGCTGTAAGATAATCCATTTAATCGCGCGGCGGCATTAATACGGATGATCCATAGCCGGCGGAATTGTCGTTTTTTTGTTTTGCGGTCGCGGTAGGCATACACTCCGGCGCGATCCAGCGTTTCCTGAACGGTACGAATTAAATTTTTGCGTCCTCCGCGAAAGCCTTTTGCCGCTTTAATAAATTTTTTACGACGTTTTCGGGAGGCAACTGCTACACGTGCGCGTGCCATTCAAAACTCTCCTTCACTATAACGATACAACTTACCATAGATTGATGTTAACAGTTCATCTTAGTAGGGCATCATGCGTTCAACACGGGGTTGATCCACCTCGCTGATGTAAGTACCCTGACGAAGTACACGTTTCCGTTTCCGGCTCTTTTTACTCATGATGTGCCCCGCATTTGACCGGCGTCGTTTAATTCTTCCACCGGGTAATTTTTTAAACCGTTTTGCCACGCCTCGGCGGGTTTTGATTTTCGGCATTGTCTTTAGCTCCTTCCTAAAATAAATCGATTATATTTTTCTACTTTTCTGAGGATTGAGGTGCGAGGATGGTACTCATATTCCGCCCCTCCATTGTCGGGGGTCGTTCGACTATAGCGATATCCTCTAAGTCGGCGATAAAGCGTTGCAGTTTTTCTCGACCTAATTCCGTGTGTGCCAACTGACGTCCCCGAAATCGAACCGTAATTTTGACTTTATCACCTTCCATTAAAAATTTTCGAGCATGTTTTTCCTTAAACTGAATATCGTGCTCTTCGGTTATCGGGGTAATTTTGATCTCTTTGACTGTAATGGTATGTTGTTTTTTCTTTAATTCGCGTGCTTTTTTACTTTGTTGGTATTGGTACTTGCCAAAGTCAATGATTTTGCAAACTGGGGGTTTTGCTGCCGGCGCAACTTCCACCAAATCCAATCCTTGTTCTTGCGCAAGTTGAAGGGCTTCACTGGTCGGTAGAATGCCCACTTGTTCGCCATCTGCCCCAATCACTCGTACTTGCGGAACTCGAATTTCTTTATTCACACGATTTTTTTTCTTACTGCTCACACATCCTCCACAAAACTCAAGAAAACGAAAACAACCCCACCAAATTAATGGCATTGATATTAAGTGATTACCTATCTGTTGTCAACAGAAAATAAAGCGCTGGTTACCTTGTTGACCACTCCCGTTTAAGGAGCGCTTTCCAGCGTGGCTTGGACAAACCGGTCAAGTTGGGACTGTGCTCGGTTCAACGTTTCGATAATATCCGCGTTGTTTAAAATAATGTCATTATGGACTTGTTGTAGCAACGAGGATAGATCATGGTAGTAGGGCACTTTGGGTCGGTTGGCAAAATTAGCAAACATGGCAGGAAGCATGGTATCCACATCCTGAATATCCCACAACAACACTTTCATAGAGTCACTCAATGCAGCTAATGCATCGCCTCGAATTGGGATATGTCCGGTGTAGGATTTACCTGTTTGGGGATTCCAGATCGCCTTATTTTGCATCTCTTTTGTCATAAGAAATTCAATAAATTGACGTGCTTCTTCCGGGTGTGGTGATTTTTTTGGTATTGCAAACATCCATCCGCCGGAGCAGATCGGGCGCATATCGGATTTGCCTTTTAACTGAAGCATGGGATGGAGCCCGATATAGTCTGCCCCTTTATCAACGCGCATTCGCAACAATTCTGAATCCCAGTTTGAGAACAACCAAATGGATTCCGCCGCCATATCGGTGATGATGACCGGATAATCATTATAAAGGGGCTGTTTCACATACGGATAAAGTTCTTTTAAGAATTGAAACACTTCGACGATTTCGGGATTCGTTTCCACATCAAATAATTTCGCCGGGTCTTTATCGTAAGATAAGGCATTAAAGCCGTACAGAAAATTCATCAAAGCGGTGGAGAGTCCTTCGCCGTTACCCCGATAGGAATAGCGGCCGGGGTTAGCTTTACACCACGTGAGCAATTCTTCGTATGAGGTGGGCAGTTCATCTTCTGCGATTTTATTCCGGTTGTAGAGCATTAAATCAGCACTAATGTGGTGCGGAACACCAATCATTCGCCCGTCTGTTGTTGATGCGGCATGGATGAATGCCTTCGGCAATTGGTCTCGAAACGGTGCGACCAGATCGCTTAGGTCCATCAGTAAATCGGCTTTTTCATATGCGGGGACATCCATCAGGTCGATCCACATAAAATCGGGAATATTTTTATCCTGATTAACGGCAACGCGTAACGCGTTCAACACATCGGGAGAATTGGCATAATGTTGGATTTTAATATCAATTCCCGTTTTAGCCTTAAATTCTGGGATAAACATTTGATTCATCCCGCGCTCAATTCCTTCCCAGTAGCGTCCAGAGGTCATGAGTTTGACGGTGCCGGTTTTTTCTTCTTTAGGCGGCTGCGGTTTATTTCCGTTACAGCCTATCAAGATTCCCGATATGAGAAGAATGACCAGTAAACTATACGGGCGTTGGGAAACATGCATGATGAAACTCCTTTTGGTTAACCGGATTTCTGCTGATCGGTCATAACTCCTTGTTGAATATACATTTCGACTAAGCGATTGGTGTCATCTTGTTTTTTCACGAGTACCCGGAAAATTTCAAACGATAACTCTGGATATTCCCGGATGATTTCCCGAAATTCATCTTTCGGAATGGCAAGGGTCCGCACATCGGTGTTTGCTTTCACCGTCGCGTTTCGGGTATGGTCGGTGATGGTTGCCATCTCTCCGAAAATACCGCCTTCCCCGCCTTTGACCGTGGTGATGTACACTTGTTTTCCTTCTTCATTTTCCTTAAAAATATCCACATCACCATCAACGATAATATACATTTTATCCCCGAGGTCACCTTGTTCGATGATGGTTTCGCCTTGCAAAAATTCTTCTTCCACACAAATCTGGCTGATAATTCGTAGCTGTTCGCTGGTCATTCCTTCAAAAAGTGGAACTTTATTCAGGAACAGAATTTTCTCCATCGTCGATAGCATAAAATCTTACATCTCCACATTAGGCAACTGGGTCTGACTCAACTTATTACGAGCTTCTTCCGCTGCTTCCTGAACAAACCGGTCCTCTGTAGTTTGGGCGTTTTGTATCCAAGGGAAGAACACCTCGGCTTTAAGCTCACCGACGGCATAAATTGCACAAGCCTGAATCCAAGTATCTGAGCTTTCAAGACATTCTCGAATCACATCTTCATATGAAGATGGAAACGAAATTCCCCACTGATGTACCGCTATTTCCCGGCAATCTTGAATGCGGGTGCCATCTAGCAGGGGCACAAATAACCGCTTGATTATTTTTGGCTCCACAGAGTCCAGTGCTTCTACGGCGGTTGCCCGGATACGCTCGTTCGTACTTTTGAGTTTCTGATCAATTATGTCAAGTTGATGCTTCTTGTTATCTAAAACTCCCAAGGAAAGCAACATCAGGGTTTGAAATTCGTTACAGCGTTCTAACAAGACTTTTCGCAACAACGTTGTGGCGTGGTTGACTGCTGGTGTAGCTGTGAGAATATCAATTGCTGAGCGGTATTGATAACATTGCTTCAGGGTTTGTTCGATAAATTCCAAAACCCGTACTTTGCGACTTGACGATTTCACATCACGTAGCGCCCGTAACGCATTTTCTCGCATACGAAACGTTGCGTGCGGATTAAATGCCACCTCAAGTAACGCATTTGTGGCGGGTTTCCCGATTTGATGTAACGCAATAATCGCTGCTTTTCGAACCCGATGGTAAGGGTCATCTAATCGGGCAATTAATGGTTTGATGGCTTCCGGACGGTTTGTTCTGCCGAGTGTTCGAGCAGCGCACTGCCGGATCCGGTCATCTTTAGCCTCAAGTGCTTTGAGCATTGACTGGGTAGCAACCACGCTGTGTACGGCGGCTAAATTTTCGACCGCTAATGCGGCTTGATAGCGTACTTCTTTATCGTCATCCTCCAGCATCAATTTGGAGAGCAAAATAATATAACGGGGATCGTTCAAGTTGCGATACGCTACCACGGCAACAAGCCGTTCTTTTGCTAGCGGGGAAAAGAACAACTCTGTTAAAATGTCAAAACCCGCTTCTGCATATTTAGGAACATGGGTGCGAACCAGAGCTGTTGCCGCAATTGACCGAACTTGAGCGTCGTCATCTGTAATGAGGGGCTGAAGAGCGGCGGCAATTTCATCTACGGAAGCTATCCATGGTCGAGTTAATGTTTCTGCCGCAGCGCGTTGAATTTGCGGTGCCCGGTGTCCTAGGTTCTCTAATACAATCGGTTTTGCCCGTTTATCTTCTAAATCCCCCATTGCTTCCAAAATTCCAGCTTGTACGGGAACGGATACGTTGGGGAAGACTTCCACAAAGGTGTCAAAAACTTCTGGATGCCCTTTACCAACGCGCCCCAAAATCCGAGCGGCATGGACGGCAATTTCGTCATCTGTGTTTCTCAATTGCTGGAACATCGGGCGTAAGGTTTCGGCATCAATTCGCCCAAAATCTTTCGCGGCAAGGGCGGTTAAATCCACATCTTTTTCACGGAGTAATTTGATAACCGATTGCACATAGGCATCTTTTTGCTTGTAACTTAAATAAATGTAAATGAGACCTAACAGAGTGCTTATTACTCCCAGCAATTTTAACACACCAGAAATCCCGAAAAACTCCCGGTTGTAGTCAAAGAACATAATCAAAAAACCGGCAAGGATCGTGCCCACCGGTGAGATGAAACCGACAGCAAACGCACGGGCTCGCCCCCGTATCCGGCGAGGAACGCAGTTGTAAAGCAACTCCGTTGTGGGCTTTTTAAGTGACTTTTTGAGGGACTCCCGGACAAAACGAGCAACGATTGCACTTCCATAGCTCATATTGGTGAACACCAAACTTGCCGCCGCCACTGTGGTGACGATGGGATAAGCTAAGTTGGCCAGCCCGACACCCAGCCGGTCGATCAACTGGCGACCGATAACCAAGGGGATGAAAAGGGAAATCAAACCCGCTACTAATTTAAACCCTCCAAAGAACGCAATCAAATTGGCGGTATCCACTTTTTCTGCCTGAAAAACTCCGCTATATTCATAGCGCAAGAGTTGCAACAGAATCACCATCACCAACGTTGTGCCCAACGTGTATTGCATGAATGTTGAACTTTTGGTAAAAACAACAATTTGGCGGATGTTTTCAAGAGTGGGGGCTTTTTGCTTTTGAACCTGATGGCGGCGGGTAATGTCGGACTCATGATCCGCTAAAGCATGGGGATATAAATGCTGGATCCAATAGACCACAACAATCCCGATTCCACACAATCCGATGCTTAAAAACATCAATTCTTTCGCATCCAGAATGTTCTGCCATAATAAAAACGCCGCTAGGATTGAACCGGTAATCTCAATGGAGGCAATCAGGGACACCAGTCGTTTGTACTCCAAGATATTATACAAACCCGTTAGATATACCGGTAAGTGGGTGTTAATAATCATTAACGTGACATAGCTGAGCGCATTTAAAAAGAGAAAATAAGCAATCGGGATAACAGACTGCCAACTGGTTCCGAATTTCAGATAATCCTGATTTTCAAAGAGCTGACCCGCGGTCTCTCGCGGAGATACCTGTTCCGTAAGGGGGATGACCCGGGAGATTTCGGGAATAAAAATCGTTAAGATCAGAAATGTAGCGCTTATTGCCACTAGAAAATGGATGAGCAATTTATCGGCAGGAATTCGGTCGGCGAAGGTTGCATAAAGCAACGAAACCAAAATTCGCAACCCCCCGCTGATCAGAAACATCAGGGATAGATTGCTGAGATCGAGGTGTCCCAAAAATAAGGCTTCCGTTGTTGGATCCAAAATTGCCATTGACATGCCTAACACAAATTGGAGAAGCAATACCAATGACAACTTGCCCCATTCCCCGGGGCGTACACTCAGAAAGTGCCCAACAACGGAGGCGAAACGACGTAATCGTTCACGGATTCCTGCGCTCATAAAGGTAGGTCTAGTGCGGGACAATCATACTATACATCGGAAATGTTGTCAATCTTTTTTTATTTTAAGACCGCGTCCAGGGCTTCCCAAACATAATGGATACCCACCAGTTGAATTTGATAGCTCGTCACTTCCAAAGCCTTCAAATTATTTTGGGGGATCACCGCCTGTTGGAAGCCAAGCTTTTCGGCTTCTTTCAAGCGTTTATCCATGTGGGTAACCGTGCGAATTTCACCCCCCAAGCCAACTTCTCCGATCAATACCGACCCCTCTGCAAGCACCTGATTTTTGAAGCTAGAGGTAATCGCACACGCGGTTCCTAAATCTACCGCCGGTTCGTCGAGTTTAACCCCGCCGGCGACATTAATAAACACGTCGTCACGTGAAATATGTAAACCTAATCGTTTTTCCAATACGGCGAGCAACATAGCCAAACGGCGGCTGTCAATCCCGGTGGACACCCGTTGGGGAACACCATATCCACTGGAACTTACCAGTGCCTGAATTTCGACGAGCAGCGGGCGTGAGCCTTCTAAACTGCACACCACCGCGGAACCGGGCGTCTGCACCGAGCGCTCCGAAAGGAATATTTCCGAAGGATTTGTTACTTCCTGTAATCCATCCGCTTGCATTTGAAAAATGCCGATTTCATTGGTACTCCCGAAGCGATTTTTCACGGCACGTAAAATCCGGTAGGTGTGATGCCGTTCTCCCTCAAAATACAATACGGTATCAACAATGTGTTCGAGCACCATGGGACCGGCAATGGCGCCGCTTTTGGTCACATGTCCAATGATAAAAATCGTGATGTTTGCTGTTTTTGCTAAGGTCATTAAAAAGGAGGCACACTCCCGTACCTGACTCACACTGCCGGGAGCACTTTCCACCCGCTCTGTGTAAATGGCTTGAATACTATCAATAATCACCACTTGCGGTTGAAGATGGTCAATTTGACTGGCTATGGCTTCCAAAGAGGTTTCGGCTAAAACGTACACCTCTTGCGATGCGAGTTTAAGCCGTTGGGACCGCAGTTTTAACTGGTGGGCAGATTCTTCACCGGAGACATATAGCACCTTTACCTGCCGTGAAGAGAGTTCGCAACCGGCTTGCAACGCCAGCGTGGATTTTCCGATGCCCGGACTTCCCCCAATGAGGGTCAAGGAACCAATGGTCATTCCACCGCCAAGCACTCGATCAAATTCGGTAATCTGCGTGTTCAAACGGCTTTCCTGAACGGAGGAAATCTCTTTGATCAACTGGGGTTTGCTCGTACGGCGTTTGGGATAACGTCCGGGCTGCCCACTAGCACCGGTACTAAGGACTTCCTCTACCAGACTGTTCCAGGATTCGCAATTGGGACATTTCCCAAGCCAGCGGGGTGAGACATGCCCGCAGTTCTGGCACACATATTGGGTTTTGGTTTTTGCCATGATTCTTGAATGAAATAAGCAAGCGCAGGTTTTTCAACCGTGACTAACCTGCGCTTGAGAAGAATTAGTGATGTCAGGTTCTATCCCATGCCCTATTGTGTTTTTTGAAGTTCCTGATCGATCAATTGCCGGTAACTCCGGACCAAGTTGTTGTTCGGGTCTCGTTCCTGCCAGCGATCCAATACCTCCTGAGCAAGTTGGAATTGACCCCCCTGCACTAAATTATTCAGAATATTTTGGTACAGTTGAACTTCGCCGGTTTGGGCAATCCCCTGTTCATAGGTTTGGATCATTTTGAGTGTATCGCCCACGTCCTTATAGGTTTCCGCCATGATGGCATAGCCCTGCGGATCGGTCGGGTGGGCTTCAACATATCCCTGAATGGCTCGGATCGCCTCCTCGTTCCGACCTAACCGAACCAGTACTTGAGCTTGCCCCTGATATGGCAAGATTTCGTCCGGTTCGCGTTGGGCATATTCCTGCCAGGCATTCAATGCTTTTTCATATTCACCCAATTCTTCGTAAGCGATACCGAGTCCTTGTAATAAGGGGGTAAATTGAGGGGTGACAATGGTCGCCATTTGGAACTGTTCTAGTACCCGATTTCGGTACTCTTGTTTTTTCGCCGGATCCGTTTCCCGATCCGCTAACGAGCGATAATGAGAGGCTAAACGAGAAAATCCGGCAGCATAATTGGAAGTCAATTTGGACGCATTTTCATCTTTATACACGCCGACGGCATGGCTCAACCGTCCTTCTGCCAGAAGTTGGCGGTAATCGGCGTCTTCATACGGGGATTCATCCCCATCAATCGCTAACAATCCTCGATATTTGTAGGTTTCCCACATGTTTTCTTCCATCTTGACGGCATCCATTGATTTACGATTGACTTTATTTGCCGGATCAAGTTGGAATACCAAGCCTTCAATGCTCAGATAACCTTGTTGGTCAAAGTCCATCAGGTCGGCGACGGTTACCGCAAAATAGATTGGGCGGCGCCACTTCAACTTCACTAAATCCTGATAGGCTTGTCCCAGTTGTTGTCGCTGGGATTCGGGAATCCGATCCACATCAATGTAGATACTTTCCTTTTCAATTGCCGGATTCCCAAACCGTTGCTCAAATTTCGGTAGGATGGTTTTCGCTGCCGGGTATTTCTGGAGAAAGGCATCATATTCTGCCGGATTAAGGAATGTCGCCAAACGGGCATTTTGCTCGATAATGTTATACACGGCTAAATCCTTGACGGTGACCACATCGGTGTTGGGGTCCCCCGGTACATTAACGGTCATACCGGCAATTTTTTGGGGTGTCCGCTGTGGCACCCGGAACGGGTACAGCTTACCGGGCATATCTTCATAACTAAGTTCGCGCTCGGTGAACGAAATTGCTAAACCCCATTCGTCCCGAAGTTGTTTGATATACCACTGGGTATTCAGCAAGCTCAAATTGGCGACCGTGACATCCCGTCGGATGTGCTTCACTTCTTGGATAAACCACAAGGGGAAGGTATCATTATCCCCATTGGTAAAGATGATGCCATTGGGATCACAAGATTCCAGCAAATTCAAACCGTAATCATGGGCGATGTATTCATTGGTACGGTCGTGAGAGTGGAATTGCGTGTACATATTGCCCAATGGTAAGGCGATAAAGCCCATTCCCAGTAATCCGGTAACAAGGTATTTACCAATAGAAGCCGTCTTAAACCAGCGGGAGACCCAATACACAATACCGCCGGTACCTAGCCCCATCCAAATTGCCCAGATCATGTAACCGGGAGACCAAAAATAATCCCGATCCCGAACTTCATGATCTGTCAAATTCATAAAAAAGACAAAACCCACCGTGGTGATGAACACCAGTAAAAACAGCAGAATAAAATGACGATAAGGGCGGATAAATTGCGATACCCACGCCCCGCCGGCGATAATTAAAAATACAATTGCCGGACCGATGGCGGCTAATGCGAGTAGCGCAATAAATTGCGGTACCGTTCCGGTCACATTGGTCAAAATGGAGTTGAACAGAAGGTTGTTAAATGGATTTGGATTCGGCGTGCCCCATAAAATCAAAAGAAAAATACCGTACAGAAAATAGCGCCGGCTACTGAATACCCGCACGAGGTAATCATCAAACGAAAGATATGATTGCGGTCTGTCTTCGCGTTCTTTACCGGTGAACCAGTGGACTAACCCCCCCAGAAGCCCAATAAATAACACCAAAAAGCCGTACACCGATTTGACCGTCTCTAAAAGTGCCCCTTTTAGTTGGGGATACCAATATTGCAGTTGTTCAAAATTAAGGTATTGCCATGAATGGTATTTAATATAATCCCGGAATTGAATGGCAAAAGGCGCGGATCGTTCAAACAAGCGGTACGGGCGATACTGCTTTCGTTGAATATACTCCCCAAACATATACAGATTGTACGGGTCTGCCTCATCAATCCCCGGGTTGACCTGCGTCCGCACAATCAAATACAGATGAATGCTGTAACCCAAGGTAGCAAAGACCAGTAGCAAAAACCAAAGTTTTGTGTCCAGTAATGTCCGGTAATCACTAATCAGGATAAAGATGATCAACGCGGGTATGATGAGTACCGCAGTTTGGTGGATACCAAAAGCAAGGGCGAATAAATAAACAATCAAGAGGATATGCATGTGATGCCATTTGTTCTTGATCTGGTCGCCCCAATATAGCACGTACCAGCAGATGAGCGCCATGAAAAAGACCAAGGGTCCATAGACCTCGGCTTCAATCGCGTTTGTCCAAATCGTAAAGGAAAAGGCATAAAAGAAGGCGGCGGAAATCCCGGCAACATAGCGGGGGATATCTTCAAGGATAGTACTGCCCCCCCAATTTTTGGTAAACCGGAACGTCATTAAAAAGATTAACATCACGGAAAAAGCAGTCGATAGGGCTGACATGAAATTCACCCGCCACGCTACTTCTTCTCCGTAGGGGATCATCGAAAATAACCGGCCAATCAATACGTACAGTGGGTTGCCCGGTGGATGCGGGATTCCTAAAATGTATGCACAAGCAATATACTCCCCAGAATCCCAAAAGGAGGTTGTCGGGGCAAGCGTTATCGTGTAGATTGCCAAAGTAAATAAAAATACAAACAAAACAGCTATCCAATGGGGATATTGCTTCACATTGCCAGCCATAAGTACTCCTTAAATGTCAGTTGAATTTGAAAAACAGTGACCTGTTGTGGACTCTAAACTCTAAGCGGTCCCTCAGGATTTCTGACACACATATAACAATCCCAGAGCGAATAGGGTGGGTAGCCGTTGAGGTATTTTAAGAGCATTCACCAGATCACCCAAAAATTGTACCTTTTTCCACGAGGTTTCACTGAACTTTTGCGGAAAATAAAAATAGCGCTGCGTGACTTTGAACGATGCCTGATCCAGCAACGTTTCTAATGTCGATTTTGAAAATAGGCGAATGTGTTCCGAAAACAGGGCATTTGTTCGGTGCGCCACATCCATCACATCCACAAATTCACCCCGCAAAAAATGGATGCGATTAAATAGATTCAATATATTGGGTACACAGACGATGAATGTCCCCTGCGGAACTAATTTGGCGTGAATCTCTTTGGTTAATGCCAGGGGATCAAAAACATGTTCCAGAACATCCAAGCAGATGATGACATCAAAAAACTGGTCTGGGTAAGGTAATTCCATTTGGTTGGCATCGATAGCCGCCGTACGTATCCCTTTTTCGGCAGCGGCTTTCAAAGCAACTGTAGAAATATCCACACCATACGTTTCAAATCGATCCACAAACGAAGCCGCGATAAACCCATTGCCACACCCGACATCTAACAGACGCTTGCCACTTAAAGGCAATCCTTCTACAATCGTTTTTTTCCAGACCAAATGCGGTGATCCGGTTTGAATATGATCTTGCTCCCAATAATGCTCGTAATATTCGTCTGACATTTGGCGTTAATCGGGTTGAGGTGGTGTCAGGATCGTCGTCGCTGATTTGATGAACCTTCCGCTGAAGACATCTTGTCGCTAAAAGAAAAATCGAACTTAATGTTTCTCTAGTTTGATGTCAATGGAAAATCGGTTCGGCTGCCGGGAAGCGTTTTTCCATTTAACCGGTTGGTATGCAATGGATTACCCGGTAATCGTCTCTTCTTTAATCGGACGGATCAGCTCGGTTAGTTGGATCCCGATAGAACTCAACGCAATTACTCCCCATAAGGCGACCAGAAAACCGGTGATCACATGAGCAAAGGCGGTCACCGCGCCGACTAAGTTTTCATCGAGTCCTAAACTAACGCTAAAAATGAACAAAATCACCAGTTCGGCGCTACCAATCTGAGCCGGAGGACTCGGTAAAATGTAGGATAAGGTGACAAGCGTGTAACCAAATAACGCGAGGGAAAACGCTAAATTATAGCCAAATGCTAAAAAGAGAATCTTAAAAAATAATGCTTCCAGAATAACGGCGCAAAACGTCAACACGACGAGTAACAACCATTTGAGCGGCGTTTGGGTCATCAACCCGACTGCCACCACAAAACGATCAATAAAATCAAATATGTTGTCCTTAAATCGAGGTGGTAACCAGAAAAATATCTTTTTCAATACGTCAATCACGAATTTCTCGTTTTTGACGGACAGGACTAAAATCGCAACCGCCGCCCACAGGATAATTACCAGAATTCCACACAGGATCAGTAGTTCCGGGCGGACATGAACCGCTACAAAAGGCAACATCCCCCACACCAGTAAAATGGGCACTAAATCAAATGCCTTGTTAAGTAAAATCGTCGGGAGTGATTTTGAAATCGGTGTCTCTTTTAGCCGTTTCAAAAATACACTTTTGGCAACCTCACCCGCACGAATCGGGAGCAAATAATTGATGAACATCCCACTGAAAAAGAGGCTGGCAGTCTCCAGATACGAAATGCGCTGAACCGATTGTAAGATGAGCCACCAGCGCCATATCCGAAATAAGTAGGCGCTGAAATAAAATAGACAGGCAGACGCGGCAAGCAACAAATTGATGCGTTTGAGATAGTAAGACATGGCGTCCATCTCGACAAAAAAGGCAAACCAGATGCCGATGAGCACCATTCCGACAATCAGCCCCAGCGCAAAACGATAATTGGCATTCATAAATTGTATCAGATCGGGTGGATAAAATGAGGTGATGCAGGTTGTTATTGATGTTTATTTGTATGTGTTGAAGTCGCCCGAAAGTAATATCCCTCTCTAAACCTGTCAACAAAAAAGAACTGGGTAGGGTCTTGTACCCCTACCCGGAGTGGGTTCACAAGAAAAACCGGCAATTACCATCTTTTGGTAATTACCGGTTTTCCAAATAGTTGTTTGGTACACTAGAAACTTAAAAGCGGAAGGGTCCCAACGCCTCCAAGACCTGTTTTTTTTGTTGATGTTGTCCCAGTTGGTCGAGTAATTTGAGATAGTTTTCGTAAATTGCGCGGCGAGTTTCGTCCTCAAAAAATGCGCGCTGATGCGCCTCCGACAGGGAACCCCAAACGCGATCCAATGCCTCACTTGCAAGCCGGTAATGTTCCACAGCTCGATCCAACTGTTCCTGTTGGGTGTAGATTTGAGCCATCGCCCCGTGGACTTGCCATTGGCTTAGCAACTCATCCTCCCGCATGATGTCTAAACAGTGCTGGTAATCTTGTAAAGCGGCGTCCAAATCTCCGCTTAAGTAATGATAACGCCCCCGGTTTTCCAAAAAACGGAAACGGTCTTCTTTATTTTCGGTAGATTCCAGTAACTCCTGTGCCTCCATAAAAAGTGCCTCTGCAGTTTCCATGTTGCCTTGCTCGGCATGCCAGCGACCCATGCAAGAGAATGTTTTTGCTTGCTCCAGTGGGTCCTCATTTGCCATGGCGATTTCCAACGAGGCGTCAAAATCCAAGCCGGCGGCTTCAAAATCACCCATGTACTGGTAGGTCACACCTTGATGGCGCAACGCAATGGCTTCTTGTTTCTGATCATCCAATTGCCGGACAACTTCCAAACCGCAATCCCAGTGAACCAAACTTTGCGTCCAATCTCCGATTTCATGGTACAACTGCGCTAAAGCAAAATAGACCTGCGCTAATGTCTCCATCGCATCCGGTTGGTAGGTGGCAATGCTCAAAATTTGCTGATAATAGGCAATGGCAGTTTCATATTGATCCTGCTGGCGAGCCACTTTTGCCGCCTGTTGCAACCGGTGAAAATCCTGTTCCAATTGGTTGGTGTCATCAAATAGAAAGCGGTACTGGGTTGCTTCTACTACTTCCGGTGAAACGCGCACCACCCGATTGCCCAACGTGGAAATCTCATCCCGAACCCAATTTAAACCGCTGCCGGCAACACCAAACGTTTTCCGCCGTTCCGAACCGTATGTCCCCACAAATGAGCGGCAGGTATGCACCACGGCCCGTACTTCGGGAATATCGCGTAACTGATTGACCCAGTCGGAGGCTAAACTGACCAATTCTGGCACGGCTTCGGTTGACCAACACGTCAATTCTACCTGACCCGTATGCACCGACAGGTGTTGTACATTCAATGTCAACTGGCGTGTTTTTGAAAGTATCTGATCGATTGTGGAGCGGAATGGGAGGGAGGGTTTCGCCGCGGTAAATCCACCTAAACTGAGCCGTAATAATGTGACCTTATCGATTTTATTTTCCCGTGGGGGCGGGGTAAATCGGGTCAAGGATTCGCTAAAAGGTGTGAGAGCTTTCAGTTCCGGGTACGTGAGGGGTTTCTTGCGCACGGTACGGTGCAGCCGTTGGACTGGCACCGTCCCGTTTTGGGAAGTACCGGTTTCGACACCGGGCACGTTTTCCAGAGCAGAGCGGAGTGCCACCAGTTGGCCGCCTTCTGCCCAGCGCACGGCTTGATAAGCCTCGTCAACAGGAGTTCCGGTAATCACAAGTTGGGAGGGGATGGTTTCATGTTGAACGACAATGGTTTCAATTTTGCCGGTACTAACACCGGCGCGCACGGTAATTCCCGCTTGGAATTTCCGAAGAGCCCGTTTCAGGCGTAAACCGGCTTGAATGGCGCGCTTTACGGGGGTCGTGTGCCGCTCCCGGTATTGACGCGGGAAAAACGCGATAATCTCTGCCGTGTCAAAGTGGGGTACAACCCCGCCGTTGGTATGACAAATATGGATAATCTGGTTAAAAAATGGGTCTAGCGCGCTGGTGATTGTCTCCGCTTGCTGTTGCCGGTCAACCCAATCGCCCAGACCGGAAATGTGGATTACCAGAACTGCCGCCTCAAATTGGTTATCCGTAATGCGTGATGTCGCCAGTAAGTCGGTGAGAACCGTATGCGGAACGTAAGGAAGAAGTTGATTCAGCATGGATACCACTTTCGTTATGGATTATATCAAAAAGATAGGCAATCAATACACTTCAAATACAAATTCTCCAACAGATGATTAAAGTCTAACCGAGAGTTGCACGGCTTGTCAACAAAAAAATCGGTTCAAGGTGTCCAGTTGCCGGTGACTTCTCCGTATAAAATCCCGGTAAAATCTTGATCCGGTTGATCGGCATCGAGTGGCAGATAATCGTACTGTGGCGGCTGGAAAGCCCAAGTACCGGTACGGGATTCACTTTCCAAGCCGATGGCGTACCGTGCAATCAGAGCGGCGTCATACGCTGTGACCTCGCCATCGCCACTCACATCTGCCGCCAGTTGCTGGTGACCATCAAACTCGATCACGCCTATCGCAAATTGGGCGACGCGTGCCGCATCAAAGACCGAAATCCCATTTACACCATCCGTTTTGGAGGGGACTAGCTGGTAATTTGCTGCGGGAATATCGTTTAATACAAATAGTCCGGTGGAGCGTGTAGTCCGCCGGTACAACGCCCCCAACTGTAACCGGACATTGCTCAGCCGCTGTTGACCCTCGCGGTACAGTACCCGCCCATCGATTGTATAGCGCTCAATGGCTTGCCCGCTGATGATCAGGCTGTAATCCTGTGACCCACCGGCTAACTCGTTTTTGTGGCTCACGCGGATGGTGTATGTGCCGGCGATGGGAGTCGATAACCAAATTTGCTCGACATTATCACGGATATTATCGCCCGTGATAGCGGGTGCAAGCGGGTTTTGGGGATCGAGTACCCACGGGTAAAAGGTTTCGCCTTCATATTCCACCCGTAGATCGAGGTCATTGACCAACATCCGGTCTGGGGGATTCAGTGCCGGTGCGACGGGTGTCCCGGGCGGGTCTGTCCAGCAAAGGGTGACCCGTAAAGGCTCTTCCCCGTTGCTTTCTAGGGTAAATTCATCCACGGTACCGTTGAGCAAACTCCACTCGTGGATGGATTCATGGGTCACATCGGTCGTGATTAAATAGCCTGCCCGTTGGGCGTTGAGTAAGCCCCAACCGAAGGCGTAATCGGGCCCGTCCGCTGTGCCGCACTCATCCGCCGTGTGGATTGCCAGTGCCTTCAGCGTTGCCGACCGCATCGATGCCCCCTCATGGGTTTGTTGGTAGTGTTGTTGCAGGAGCGCCAACGTACCGCTGGCATTCGGCGCGGCGAGTGATGTGCCGCTTTTACTCCCATAACTAAAATCGGATGCTGGCCCAGTGGTGTACAAATTGACACCATTCGCTACAAGGTCTGGCTTAATGCGTCCATCATCGGTGGGTCCGTAGCTACTGAACCAACTCATCAGGACCGATTCCGGACCCGCATAATCGATGACATCCCGTACAGCCCCAACAGTTAGGATATTTTTCGCATTTTTCATGGAAGGCATACAATCAAAGCCGAATTCACCCCCATCTCGGATACGGTAGCCGGTGGCGAGCACCCACTCCTGCTCTGCGGGATCAAAGACCCAGTGCGCGGTGGTGTCGGGATGCTCCGGACCCGCATCACTGCGGTGATTACTGGCAGAAATGACAATCAGGTAGAAAGGGGCATTATAGGCAATTTCATCCCAATCCCGCGCCCGCTCGCTGTAAAAACCGAATTTATAATCCTCTTCGGTACTGATCGAGAGGTCGCCGTGCCATGCCCAGAGCATATCCCCAAAATAATTCAGATACCATCCCGCGGCGACCCCGTAAGAGTGGTTTGATACTAACATGCCGTCTGCCGCTTCTGCCGCCATTTCTGCCGCATCCGTGTTCCAGTCGTAGGAGATCATATCGGCTTGGTACGCCATGCCGTGCGCTTGTTGGCGTATGCCGGCGGCGATCATCGTCCCGGCGACATAGGTGGCGTGTGGATCGGGTTCAAAGCCATCATCGCCGGCAGTGATGCGCTCGCCAAATTCTCGGTGCGTGCGGCGCACAATGCCGCTGTCCCAAATGCCCACTTCCAACCCGGCACCACTGACCTCAAAATCACCTTCCCAGAGGTAATCCGTGCGGGTGGTAATGGCGGCATACCAGTTTTCGGTTTGGTAGTAAACCGGTACACCGTTTTGGATCGATTGAACTTCCGTGATGGTCTCATCGGGTAGGGTGAATCGCTTGACAAGGTGGGGTGGAATTTGAGCGCGATCCTGTTCCGCTTGCCGGCGAAATTTCTGCTCCAGTTGGTGCAATTGGACACGGTTGGTTGTGCGTTGGGGGGGTGTTTGGGCAACCAACAGACCCGGCAGTAGGAGCAGTAGGGTTGTTATGAGGAAACGACCGTTGAACATGCGACCTCTCATGATGTTGACTATTGGTCAACCATTCTTTCAACCGCTTCAATGACTTCAGGGTTTATCTGGCAAAGATTGAGAATTATTTCCCCCCACTGAAGCGGATCAAGCTGATCGAGTAACTCTGTTATGGGGGGTTTCTCTGGAATTTGTTTCGGGTGATAGTGGTACTCCAACAAGGTTGCCACAATCTGTTTGCACCAGCCTCCCCAATCATACGGGCAGGTACAGGAGGCGAATTCAATGCCGGTATTATTGAAACCAATGGTTACGATATACGGTTGCTCATCCGACCCCTTGGACAAACGCTTGGAGGTGTTGGCCTCGTAATGTGGCGGAAAGTACCATACCGTTATAATAATACCGTTCGCCACGATTGTACGATTGCTCCGAGGAGTTTAGACGGATGAGGTCTTGAAAAATCGTGGGAATGTTCATGATGAACTCCTTGATTACAACGGAATATTTCCATGTTTTTTGGGTGGGTTGGTATCCCGTTTATTTTCCAGCATGTGCAAAGCCGTAATGAGTTTGGGGCGGGTATGGCGGGGATCGATTACCTCATCAATATAGCCCCGTGCCGCGGCAATATAAGGATTCGCAAATTTTTCGCGATATTCCGCCACTAACTCAGCTTTTTTGGCGGCGGGATCATCTGCCTCGGCTAACTCTCGCCGGAAAATGATATTCACCGCGCCATCGGGACCCATCACGGCGATTTCCGCGGAGGGCCAGGCAAAGTTCATATCGCCGCGCACATGTTTGGAACTCATCACGTCATAAGCGCCGCCGTATGCCTTGCGTAGAATCACTGTAATTTTGGGAACGGTGGCTTCGCAGTAGGCATACAAAAGTTTTGCTCCATGTTTGATAATACCACCGAACTCTTGAGTCGTGCCGGGCAAAAAGCCGGGCACATCCTCGAAGGTGACCAAAGGGATGTTGAAACAGTCGCAAAACCGGATAAACCGGGCTCCTTTTAAGCTGGAATCAATATCCAAACAGCCAGCTAATACGGCGGGTTGGTTGGCGACAACTCCCACCGGTTTGCCATCCAACCGGGCAAAGCCGACGACGATATTTTGGGCATATTCCGCATGAACTTCAAAAAATTCGCCGTCATCAACTACTCGTTCAATGACCTGCTTTACATCATAGGGTTTGTTGGGGTTATCGGGGACGATTTCCAGCAATTCTTTATCTTGCCGGTAGGGGTCATCGGTGGGCTCGATTGACGGGGGATCCTCCACGTTATTTTGCGGGATAAAACTGAGCAATGTTTTGATCTGCTGGATGCAGTCCAGTTCGTTGGCACAGGCAAAATGGGCAACTCCACTTTTGCTGGCATGGGTATGAGCGCCGCCGAGTTCTTCATGGGTAACTTCCTCATGCGTCACAGTCTTGACGACTTCTGGTCCCGTGACAAACATGTAGCTGGTCTGATCTACCATGAAAATAAAATCCGTGATTGCTGGGGAATAGACCGCCCCACCGGCACACGGCCCCATGATGGCGGAAATCTGGGGAATTACCCCGCTTGCCAACGTATTTTGCAGAAAAATATCGGCATAACCACCTAAACTGACCACACCTTCCTGAATTCGTGCACCGCCGCTATCATTTAACCCGACAATCGGTGCGCCGTTTTTCATTGCCAGATGCATCACCTTAAGGATTTTTTCCGCATGCGCTTCACTCAGGGAACCCCCAAAAACGGTAAAATCCTGTGAAAATACATACGTCAATCGACCGTTGACCGTACCGTAACCGGTCACAACCCCATCCCCAAGAATCTTTTGCTTATCTAAACCAAAATCAGACGAACGGTGGGTGACAAACATATCCAGTTCATTAAAACTGCCTTTGTCCAACAGTAGTTCGATCCGTTCTCTCGCGGTCAATTTCCCTTTTTCGTGCTGTTTCGCAATACGCTTTTCGCCACCACCCTTACGAGCTTCTGCTTTTCGCTGTTCCAAGTGTTTGAGTTTATCCTGCATCGACATAGTGTGAATTCTCCCTAAAAAGGACTCGTTCCAATTTGATTTAACGGTAAAATTATAGCGGATCAATGCCGAACAGACAAGGATTTATTCATTGCCAACCCAAACAGAATCCCTTACCATTTATTACCTTTAATAATTTTATCACTTCACATCAGAAAGGAGATATGATGGATCGAGAATATTTTTACCAACTCATTGGGGGTGAGGGGAAGTTTGATTACGAAATCTATCTGAATACCCAACAACTGCTATCCTGCCAAAAAGATTATGACGAGTTGTGTAATGCTGATGAACTTCAATTTCAGATTGTACACCAGTCTGAAGAGTTATGGATGAAATTGATCGCCTACACCCTGTTGGATATTGATGATTATTTGCAAGCCGGTAATACCATGCGGGTGTTGACCCTTTTTCGCCGGGTTTATCTGATTCAAAAATTGATGATCCAACACCTCGAGATTTTAGAGACCATGTCGCCCAAAGAGTACCAAGAAATCCGGTTGCATCTCGGGAATGGGAGTGGTCAGGAATCGCCCGGTTTCCGCACGTTGCTACGGATGTTTAAACCGTTGTGGCAATCATTCAAAACCACTTATTTGGATGCCAAAGGGCTTACGGTTGAAAAAATCTATGATTCCGAATACGATCGCGGGGAAGCCTACATGGTGGCGGAAGCTTTATTTGAGTTTGATTTGCTCTTTCAAAATTTCCGCTATCACCATATCAAGTTGATCCACCGAACGATTGGTTTACACGCTAAGTCTCTGAAAGGCAAAGCGGTGGATATTCTAAATGATGGCTTAAAGATGCAATTTTTCCCGGAACTGTGGGCAATTCGCGGTGAAATGACCGATCGGTGGGGGGGTCAATATGGGGTGGTACGTGACTCCTTGAGTACCGGCCATTAATTCCATGAACCTCAGGGAAAGAGAGTTTAAACATGAATTATCGGGACCACTTTGATGTTCCCGCGGGCACGTATCTCTTGAGCCATTCGGTGGGATGCTTGCCACAGCCAACACGTGCGGCGGTACAGCATTATTTGGATCAATGGGCGACACAGGGAGGCCATGCGTGGGGTGATTGGTTGGATTGTATCAATCACTTTACCTCAGCTTTGGCAAATATTTTGGGTGGGAATGCTTCTGATTATTGCCCGCAAGTCAATCTTTCTGCCGGTTTGACGAAATGGTTGGGCGCATTGCCGCGTCGTGCAGGGCGCACTAAAATTCTGCTAACGGAACTGGATTTTCCCTCGATGGGTTTTGTGTTGGCGCAGTTACGCCGGGAGGGGTATGAACTGGTCTATTTACCGGCGGAGCAGGGGGTGATTTCACTGGACGTGTGGCTGGAGCATCTCCAACCGGATGTCCATCTGGCATTTATCACCCATTCCCTCTCCGAAAACAGCTACCAACAACCGGTGGCAGAGATTGTAGCTCGTGCCCGTGAAGAGGAGATTTATAGTGTGGTCGATGTGGCACAATCTGCCGGAATTCTCCCGATTGATGTGGTGCAATGGCAGGCAGACGCGGTGATCGGCTCTTGCGTCAAATGGCTTTGCGGAGGTCCGGGTGCCGGCTTTTTGTGGGTCAACCCGGCATTAATTGAGCATCTGACGCCACGCGATGTGGGGTGGTTTTCGCATTCAAACCCGTTTGAGTTTGATATTCATCACTTTGAATGGGCACATGATGCGCGGCGGTTTTGGGGTGGGACACCTTCGGTTTTGCCCTTTGTGGCGGCAACGGAAGGACTCCGCCTGTTACACTCGATTGGCGTTGAGACGCTCTACCGGCACAACCGGCAGTTGACTACCCAGTTGCGCCAGATCGCCCATGAACAGGGCGTAACGGTCAATACTCCGATGTTTCCACAGTGTGGTGGTACGGTTGTGTTGGATTTTCCGGATCGGGTTCGGGCGGCCCAAGTGTTTGACCAACATCAAATTCATGTTGACCTGCGTCCCACATTTGGCTTCCGATTTTCGCCCCATATCTATACGGATGTCGCCGACATTCAATGTTTGGCCGATATTTTCCGGCAGGTGTGACATCCTGCCCGGGAGAGCGATTAAAGGGAAAGTGGGTGTTCGGTGTGTTTGCTGAAAGGGGGGGAGGTTATGCGGTTCGTTCCCACTGGTCACAGACATAGTTTTTGAGAATATCAGTTTCGGGGGATTTGCTCATGTCTGCCCGTTCGCACTTAAATGCGGTGCGGTCCCAACGTTTGATTTTAAAAAAATGACATGTTCCACAGGATTTCGTCCGATCGGAACTGCGGCGATAGTTATTTTCAGCTTTGAACGCCTCAAATTTTGCGATTCTTTCGGCGTCTGATTCTCGATTCCAGAACATAATCTATTTTGAAGCGTATCGGGGATAAGGTCTAAAATATGGGATAGTGGGACGCTACTTTAACCGCTCTGGGACGTTATGTGTTTTCCCACCAATATCTTCCATCTGTAAAAACACGAAGAACCTGATAGCACACTATCAGGTTCTTCTATGGAAAAGAGTAGCTTGTTAGCGAAAACTACTCATGAAATTGGCTGAACATTTTTGGCAACCAAGCCCTTTGGACCGTCTTCAACGTCGAACTCCACGCGATCATTTTCGTGCAATGTCCGAAAACCATCGCCTTGGATTTCACTATAGTGGATGAAAACGTCTTTATCGCCATTGTCTTGGGTGATAAAGCCGTAGCCCTTCTTTTCATTAAACCACTTAACAACACCTGTAGCCATTACTGCTAACCTCACTAAAAAACGTTAAAACATAATATGTACAACTTGTTACGTGCTACTCACATACTTCAGGGACATCCATCGGACTTGGTTCAAAGAACGAAATCACCTTCAGCATACTGATGCCAAAACAAGCGTACTACCAATTTATTTCCCCGAAAAAGGGTAACCGAAGATAGCATGTTTCCCAGTAAAGATCAAGGATTATTTTACCAACGTGCCGGATTTACACGTCAAAATTATCAAAATTGAACGGTGTATCCGGTGGCTTATGCCCCGGTTTGGGTAACGAAATTTCACCGAACTGATTTTCATAGCGGTGGATGTTCTCGTGAAGGGCGTTCAAAAAGGCTTTGGCGTTCGGAGCATTCATCACGACGCGGGTACGCACTTTCCCTTTCGGTTGACCCGGAAGCATACAAACAAAATCCATTACAAATTCCGTTCCGGTATGAGAGATGATCGCCAGATTCGCATAAATGCCCTCGGCGGTTTCGGGGGTAAGTTCAATGTTGATCTGCTGTTTTTTAGGGGGTTGTTGTGCCATTATATCCTCGTTTCTAGGGGAGATGGGCGCTGATGACCGGCAGTGGCAATTAATTGACAATCAATATATGGAGATCACCGACATTGGTATGGGTAGCACCGGTTTTCAGCAAAAAACCTGTTTGTTGGAAAAAGCGATAACTGTCGTTGTTCCGTAGATAATGGCTTGGATTTAGGTTTAAGGCAAGGCTTTTTTCCAGCACCGGTTGCGCCGCAAATGCGCCGGCGGCATCAGTTAGCCCATCGATGCCATCCGTTGCGGCAGAAAGGAAGTATATCCCATCATTGCCGTGAGGTGTTTGGCGGAGTTCATTTACAAATGATAACGCCAGTTCCTGATTTCGCCCACCTTTACCGTGACCCCGCAACGTCACGGTCGTTTCGCCCCCGGCAATCACGCACGCGGGCTTCGGGATGGGGTGGTCATGTTGTTGGATTTCCCGCGCAATCCCCACAAACATTTTGGCGACTTCTCGTGCTTCTCCGGTAATCTGTGAGGAAAGAATCAAGGTGTGATACCCCAATTGTTTTGCCTGTTCTGCGGCAGCGACAACACTTTGATGGTTTGACCCGAGCAAAAGATTGTGCGTCGCCTTAAATATAGGATTATCCGCCGTAGGGGTTTCGGGAAGATGCCCTGCCGCACCCTCCCGCAAAACCGAAATGACCGTTGGTGGCAGTTGATCGAGAACATCGTAGTATTGCAAAATCTGAAGTGCTTCTTCAAATGTGCTTTCATCAGGAACCGTCATCCCAGAAGCGATTGTCTCCAGTTGATCGCCCACCACATCGGAAAGAATCAGGTTGATCGAGGTCGCCGGGTAGAGCCATTGGGCCAATTGACCCCCTTTAATCTGGGAAAGATGCTTGCGCACACAGTTCAGTTCATGAATCGTCGCACCACATGCCAGTAACGTTCGGGTAACCGCTTGAAGATCGGCAAGCGTGAGCGTGGGCATGATTCCTCCGAGAGTATCATTTTTCCACATGAATGCGTGCATCAACGGCGATAACCTGTTCACCGGTGCCAAGCAACGGATTTATATCCAGTTCGGTGATCTCTGGAGCTACTTGTAACAATGCGGAGAGATGCACAATGACCTCTGCGAACCGGTCTTCATCAATGCCACGTTGTCCCCGGACCCCTTGAATCAATTTGTAACCTTTTAACCGGCGGATCATTTCGTGTGCTTCTGGCATACCCAGTGGTGCTAAACCGGCCATGACATCTTTCCATACTTCGATGTAAATCCCGCCTAAGCCGCACAAAATCAGGTGTCCAAAAGGGGGTTCTTTTTTCGCACCGGCGAACAATTCCATGCCGGTGAGCATCGGTTGGATCAGTACCGCCGTTGCCCCGTTAATACGCATCAATCGATCAAATTGGGAGATGACCCCAGCACGATTGGTTACATTGAGCGCAATACCGCCTACATCGGATTTATGCACGGGTCCGACCACCTTCATCACCACCGGAAAGCCGAAGGTTTCCGCCTGTTCAAGCGCGTCTTCAATGCGGTTCACCACCGCTTCCCTCACGCGGGGAATACCGGCGGCATCCAATAGCCCTTGCACTTCCGCGGGCGGTAAATAACCGGATTTTGCTCTCTCGATAATTGCCCGAATTGTTGCCGTATCGATGTCCGGTAATTGGGGTGAACCTATTGCCGGTGCAGGGGTGTGGTACACTTTTGCCAGCGCTCGCCCCAAGGCGACCTCATCCGGGCAGTTGACCCGTCCCAAACTCAGGAAATACTCCACCTCTTTTGCCGCGGTCACAATAGAAGGCAGTACGGGATAAATCGGTTTTTGGCAACAATTCATTTTATCATTAAGAACCGTGTACACCTCGGTGATGTCGAACAGACCGGGTGTGCCAAAGATGACCACCATCGCATCAATGTTAGCAAATTTTTGGTCAACATAATCGATGATAGTTCCCAGTTGTTCCGCGGTGCCGGTAGCCAAAAAATCGATGGGATTTCCCACCGCCGAGCCGGGATAAAGCTTGGTAAGCAGTTCGTCTGCCGCTTCACCGGTAATCGGAGGGACGTTCAACCCCCCTTCAGAGAGGGCGTCCGCCAGCATAACCCCGGGACCACCGGCGTGGGTGATGATGGCAATGTTCTTTCCGGTTAGTGGTTTATAGCAAAAAATTCCGGCAACCGTGATCAGTTCTTCCCGGCTATGGCAGCGCACAATACCGGCTTTACGGAAAAGGGCTTCTGTGGCGGTGTCGGAGCTTGCCAGTGCGCCTGTATGGGAGGATGCCGCCCGTATCCCCGCTTCAGATGCTCCCGCTTTAAGCCCTACAATCCGGCATCCCTTCCGAATTAAACTGGAGGCATGTTTTAACAGCTGATCCGGTTTATCAATTTTTTCCAAATAAATCATTTTCACGCGGGAGCTGGTTTCCGGATCGAAATGTTCATCCCAATATTGAAGCACATCTTCTACGCCGATGTGGGCACTGTTGCCCACCGACCACATGCTTGAAAATGTCAATCCCCGCGGAATTCCGGCTTCCATGATGAATGCCGCCGTTGCGCCCGAGCCGCTGACAAAATCGACACCCTCCGGCGCAAGTTTCGGAATTGGTCCCCCGAAGGTACCATGATAATGCGTGGTGAGCACACCCATGCAGTTGGGTCCAATCAGTGCCCCACCAGCGTTGCGAACAATATCCACCAGTTGATTTTCCAAAGCGCGACCGGCCGCATTGACTTCACTGAATCCCGCCGACAAAACAATAAAGCCTTTTGTGTTTTTTTCCTGTGCAAGACATGTTACGGTAGGCACAACAAACTTCGCTGGTATCGAAATAATTGCGAGATCGACCGCCGGTAAGTCTTGTAGATTCTGGGTGCATGGAATGCCTTGCACCTCCGTTTCTTTGGGATTGACCACGTATAATTGACCTTGAAAATGTCCCTCAATAAGATTTTTAAGCACCTTACCACCCGGTTTTGTCACATCATTAGAGCCGCCGACGACGACGATACTTTGGGGATGGATAAGCTCCTGAACTAACATAATTGCTCCTTATAGTCCTTTCGATTGAAATCGGTTCACCACGTTATCTGATATGCGGTTTTGGTCTGTTATTAAAATGTAACGGATTGAATATGAAATTATTATGCTGGATATACCGGTATATTTTTTATATTTTTTTGAAGGTTTTCTCCACCGAACATCTCATGACCTTTTCGCCACGGATCCGGACTGGAGTGAGGGTAGGGTGACGTTACCCGCCAGAGCGATGTTTCTCCGGCGGGCGAAATGCGGTTGCCGGTACTATTCCAATAGTTCCCGTACATCTTGGATATAGTCCGGGTAGGGGATAAGAGTCCAACTCTCGGCTTTTTGGGCACCCAAAGACATGGAAATCATGGAGACTTTGGCGGCGGTTTTTTCATCGGGTGCTTCATACAGACTCACAAAGTCATAGGGTCCTAGCACAAAATAATGGCTCAAAAATTTTACCTTGGGGCACTTTTTCTCCACCGCACTTTTCCAGCAGTGGGCATTTTTCTCCACTTTGCTCAAATCGCTCATACTTTCGGGCGAGAGCTTCGTGAGTAACATGTAAATAGCCATGACGAACCTCCTTTGATGGAATGAACGCAAAACCCGGTATTGTTGGTACGGTACCAACGTCTTTGCCATTAAAACATAAACCGACCGATAAGTCAACTTATTTCTCCGGGCAATTTTTCCGATTCCACCAGAAGCGCAAAAAAAACATTCCACTGATGGTAAAGGCACTGATAAGCGAAATGGGAGGTAATTTGCCAGGCCAATGCGCGATCCCAATCCAGCCCGACAGACCCATGATCGTCACATGGATAAGGGTAAGAAGCAACCCCCACAAACTGAGACGCTGCCATTGTTTCCACTGCGCGGTTGTCAAGCGGTCTTGAATCGAGGGTAGTGACGTAAGGGCGACAAGTGCCAGCAGAAAAAATCCCAGAAGACCGCTCAATAACATCCACTCACTGGATGCGCTAAACGGAGGATAGTTTCCGGCTTCAAAAAATTGAGGGTAGTATGCGGGTTTCAGCAGAATTATCGAGATGATGAGGTGCAGTACGGTCAAAGCGAAACCATTAAACGCCAAGGACTTGCGGATGTGGCGGGTAGATTCTGACACCACGTGCTGGCCGGTAAACGGACGAGCTAACAAGGCGCCACACAGCAACATCACTGCTGTCCACGAAATTGATTTGTTGAGCGTGTATAGCGGGAAATGCGACCATTCCACCCCTTTAAATATATGATAGCGTAGAACGGCATAAACGGTCGTCAATAACAGAAGTCCGCCGGTGATGCGGTACGGGGTGCGGGTCATTGGAGGGATGGTATTACCGATTTAAGGTGTGCCAATGCGTGTTCGATTTCGTGCCGGGTGGTGAATCGACCCATAGAAAAGCGAATTGTACCTAAGGCATATTCCTGAGGGACACCCATCGCGGCTAACGTCCCGGAAATGTGGATGTTATCTGCATGACAAGCCGCTCCGGCAGATGCGGCGACCCCCTCCAATCGGGCTAAAATCTCTTGGGCAATGCACTGCTTAAAACTGACCGAACTTGTGTTCGGCAATCGCTGTTCCGGGTGACCATTGACGCGAATTTGATCACCAAAATACTGTTGAAGATCATGCTCAAAATAATCACGTAATTCACGCAAATGAGTTTGGGATTCGGGTAAGTGTTGCCGTGCCAACAGGCAGGCGTGCCCGAAGCCCACAATATGGATCACATTTTCCGTACCTGCCCGCCGGTTACCCTCGTGGGATGCCCCGTGGATTAGCTTTTCCGGCGTGATACCGGATCGGATATACAACGCACCAATACCTTTAGGGGCGTAAAGTTTGTGTCCGGCAACGGAGAGCAGGTCAACCCCTAAATCCGTCACATGAACCGGGATTTTTCCGGTGGACTGGGCGGCATCTGTGTGGATAATAACCCCGTGTTGATGCGCAATTTCGGCAATTTCCCGTATCGGTTGAACCGTCCCGACCTCATTATTCGCGTGCATAATGCTGATCAACGTGGTCTCCGGACGGATCGCCTGCTCCACCTGATTTGGATCGACCTGCCCGAACTCATTTACGGGTAAGTAGGTGACCTCGAACCCATCCGATTCCAGATACCGGCAGACTTCCATCACTGCCGGATGTTCTATCTGTGAGGTTATGATATGGTTGCCGCGTTTGTGATGTGCCCACGCGATACCCTTGATGGCGTAATTATTGGACTCTGAGCCGCCGCTGGTGAATACTATCTCATCCGGTTGGCAATTGAGCAATGCCGCCACGTGTTGGCGCGCATGTTCCACTGCGGTTTTGGTCGTTTTACCAAATTGATGCGGGCTGGAAGGATTTCCGAAATGCTCGTGGATAAAGGGGAGCATTGCCGCAGCAACTTCCGGATCAATGGGTGTGGTGGCGTTGTAGTCAAGGTAGATCATGATTTATTTGCTTTATGGGATCACGTCCTGTGCAATCTTCCCGGTTGGGGGTCTCCCTTACAAAAACGGAGAGGTGTCATATTATGGCAACATGACACCTCTAACCTACAGGTAGATTACTTGTTCTTTTGATAAAAAGTTTCCATGAAATCAACCAGTTTTTGCACGCCTTCTACGGGCATGGCGTTGTAGATCGATGCCCGCAGACCACCTACGGAACGGTGACCTTTTAGCGTCACCAACCCTTCGGCTTGAGCTTCTGTAATGAAGGCTTTTTCAAGGTCTTCATTTGGCAAGCGCCACGTAACATTCATCCAGGAGCGGCTATCTGCCTCGGCAGTACCCTTGAAGAAGTCTGGATGCTCATCGATTTTACCATAAATCAGGTCAAATTTCTCTTTGTTCCAGGCGCTGATCGTGTCTAGTCCACCGATGCTTTGGATGTAGCGCAAGACTTCATTAATCACATAGATCGGAAAGCACGGCGGTGTGTTGAACATGGAGTCTTTTTCAATATAGGTTTTGTAGGTCAGCATCGTCGGTAGTCCATCAGCGATGCGATCCACCATGTCATCTCGAAGCAACACCAATGTCACCCCGGCGGGACCTAAATTTTTCTGCGCGCCGGCGTAAATCATGCCAAACGGGGTAAAATCGATCTTTTTATACATAATGTCGGATGACATATCAGCGATGATCGGGATACCTCCGGTATCCGGGATGGTGTGATATTGTGTTCCAAAAATTGTATTGTTGGTCGTGATATGTACAAAGCGAGCATTTTTATCGAGGTTCAATTCTTCTTGTTTGGGGATGCGGCGGTAAACACCATCTTCACCCTTTGTAGAAGCGGCAACACGGTACGATTTGCCCTGAATTTTGGCTTCTTTAATGGCTTTTGAGGACCACGAGCCGGTATCAATATAGTCAGCACTGCCTTCCCCCAAAAAATTCATCGGGATCATGGCGAATTGCATACTTGCTCCGCCGGTGGTGAATAAAATATGGAAATTTTCCGGAATTTCGTAAACCTCACGGAGCATAATCTTGGTATCTTCAAAAATCTTCTTAAACTCTTTGCCGCGATGGCTCATTTCCATCACGCCCATACCCGTGCCTTGATAATCGATAAAATCGCGCTGAATCTGTTCAAGTGCAGGGAGCGGA
Organism: Gemmatimonadota bacterium; assembly: GCA_003697105.1. Classification (GTDB taxonomy): domain Bacteria; phylum 4572-55; class 4572-55; order J002; family J002; genus J002. Next base: position 68,404 of record RFFQ01000095.1, read on the forward strand.
AGTGTCGAGGGTCCCGCACTAAAGTTATATACACGTCCCATGGATAGATTCTCCTTATGTTAGAATTGGATGTGCTTGACCATTTCGATATAATCCCGAACCATATTTACCACAATATCGCTGATCCGCAGTAGATTTTCTTTGGAATTGGCGCCGATATGGGGCGTCATAATGACGTTCGGAGCGGAAAGCAGCGGTGAATCCTTCGCCGGTGGATCACTCAGCCAGACATCGGTGGCGTAAGCGTGGACTTTACCACTTTTTAGCGCTTCTGCCATGTCGGCTTCATTCACCACTTCGCCCCGTGCCGTATTGATGATCGCGACACCATCTTTCATCATGGCAATCGTCTCTTTATTGATCATGCCGATGGTTTCCGGTACGGCGGGAACGTGCAACGAGATATAATCCGCATTCTTAACCGCTTCTTCCAGTTTCTCAAACATGATGATCTCGCGCACTTTGGGAGTATCTTTGGCGTAACCAATGACTTTCATCCCGAAAGCGTATGCCCGCTTAGCAACTTCTGACCCGATGTTTCCCGTCCCGATTAAACAGAGGGTTTTGGTATATAATTCGGTACGTTTTAGGTTTTTCTTTTCCCATTTACCGGCTTTCATGCTCTCGTGGGCTTCGATAAGCCGTGTCGGGATGGAGAGCATCAGGGCAAATGCCAATTCTGCCACGGCTACCGAGGAGGCAGACGCCGTATTTTTAACGATGATGTTTTTCTCTTTAGCATACGCCAGATCGATATTATCCAAACCCACGCCTCCCCGAATAATCAACTTCAAATTTTTGGCTTGGTCAATATACTCTTTGGTGCATTTAGTTGCACTACGCACCAACACGATATCTGCTTCCGGCAGGCGCGACTTATCCTCGGTGACGTCGCCATACGGTTCCAACCGTTGGGGTAAAGAGGGATCAAATTTATCAGAAATTAAAATTTTCATGATGACATCCTCACTAACATTAATGAGTCCATAAAATGTCGCAAGTTTAGGCTTGCGCTGAGTTTATTTCAACAGATGAACCACTAACCCGCTTCGTAGTTTAGGCTCAAACCACGTGGATTTGGGCGGCATAATTTTTCCAGCATCCGCGACATGGATTAAATCCTCAATGGAGGTGGGATACATGGAAAAGGCGACGGTGTAGCCTGTTTCGTTCACCCGGCGTTCCAGTTCTTTCAATCCGCGAATCCCGCCTACAAAATCAATCCGGTCATCCGTCCGCGGGTCGCCGATTGCTAGCACCGGCTCAAGCACGTTGGCTTGCAAAATGTGTACATCCAGACGCTCAATGGGGTCCTCGGGGTTGAACGTGCCCGCTTTTGCCACCAACTTATACCAGGCCCCCTCCAAGAACATTCCAAAATGATGCTTATCTTCGGGGGCGTAGGGATCGGTGCCCCATTTTTCCACTTCAAACTTTTCGCGGATACGCTTTAGGAATTCATCTGCGGAGTGCCCGTTTAAATCCTTGACCACCCGATTATAATCTAAAATTTTGAGCTGGTTATGCGGAAATAACACGGCAAGGAAAAAATTAAACGGCTCTTCACCGGTGTAATTGGGGAATTGCTGGCGTCGCATCACGCCCAGATTCGCCGCGGAGGCACTCCGGTGATGCCCATCGGCAACGTACATGGTGGATATCTGATCGGCAAAAAGCGCGGTGATGCGATCCATGACGGCGGTATCATCGATCACCCAAAACCGGTGATAGATGCCGTCTTCTGCCATAAAATCATTTTCCGGCTCGTGGTGTGTTTGCCAATCAGCAACCAGTTGATCGATTTCATCATGGGCGCGGTAGGTCAGAAAAACGGGACCCGCATTGCAATTGGTTACATCCAAATGGCGAGTACGATCTTCTTCTTTGGCTTTACGGGTTAATTCGTGTTTTTTGATATGGTCATTAAGATAATCATCCACGGATGCCGCCACAACCAGCCCAACTTGTTTGTGGTCACCCATCTGCTGTTCGTATAAATAATAATGAGGGGTCTCATCTTGAACGAGTATCCCCTCTGCCATGAATTTTTGTAGATTTTCAGCCGCTTTGGCATATACCCGGTCATCATACAAGCTAATCGAGGGATCAAGATCGATTTCCGGTTTGTTGATATGCAAAAAACTATAAGGATTCCCTTTGGCTATCTCGCGAGCCTCTTCAGAATTGATTACATCATACGGGTAAGATGCCACTTTCGCGGCGAGTTCTTTCGGGGGACGAACCCCTTTGAAGGGTCGAATGTGAGCCATATAACCTCCTTTCGGCGTAGAATCTGATAAAAAATTACTGTACCTAAAACTCCGAAAAATATTACGGATTCCACCGGAAATTGTCAATAAAAATCCCCCTTTGCTATTGACAGAAATTCCGCTCGGGACGTTATTATCTAACCTATTTCAACCTCACAACATAACACCGGTATGTATGGCACCAAAACGAGCACATCTTTTATTTTTTCTAAGCCTTTGGGGGTTTTATGTGTGGCTTCTTTGCCCAACACTTTATTGGGAGGATAGTGGCGAATTTATCGTCGCGGCGACTAATTTGGGTGTGGCGCACACACCCAGTCATCCCCTTTATGTTCTGTGGGGCAGGATTTTTTCGTTACTTCCATTGGGTTCGATTGCCTTCCGGTTAAACCTGATGTCCGCCGTATTTGCCGTCGGTACGGTGGTAGGGATCGCCTATTTACTGCCGAATCGATTCAATTTTTGGGGGGCACTGATTGCCGCCGTGACGGTACCCTATTGGGAGTTTGCCTTTGCTGCGGAAGTTTATACCCTTAATAATTTCCTTCTTTTTTGGTGTCTGTTTTTCCTGATTCGCTACCGGCTGACGGCAGAAGCACACCAACTTTATGGCTTTGCCTTTTTTTATGGATTGGCGCTGACTAACAATCCGAGTCCTATCTTTTTCGCACCGATTTTTGCCCTTTTTTTACTGATTTTCCACTGGCGTTCTGGCGGTATCCGCGGGGGGGTTCTGGGGACGGCATTGGTTTGCTTTGTATTACCCTTAACGCTCTATGGCTATGCTCTAGTTCGCTCCCCCGTGGACCCGGTCCCGGATTGGGGCGATGCGGAATCCCTGAAAAATTGGTGGTGGTTGCTGAGCGGTAGTGAATTTGGACCGAAAGTGACCGCTGCCTCTGATGTGCCGGAAACCGGATTTTGGCAGTCCGTGCTTCAATTTATACAAGATTTGCCGGCAACGCTCAATTGGGGCGTACTGGGGCTGGCGGGGATAGGTCTTGCGGTGCTTTTTACTACCCAACCTCTCATTTCAGGGGTGTTTGTTCTACTGGCAGGAATGAATGTTCTTTTTTCCTTCCGGTTCTGGGGGGTGAGTTTTGCGTTACCGGGCTATCTAGGGATATTTTATTTACTTTCGGCGGTTTTTGCAGGTTATGGGGCATCGTTTCTGATCCAGCGGTTTCGGTGTTTTTCTCCTATCGTCCGGGGGGTTATGTGGGCTGGTCTGGTGGGGTTGGTGGTGCCTAATGCGCTTCAATTGATCGAACAACATCCGGCACGAAAAACATCGGCGTATCATTATAGCCGGGGGGTGCTGGCATCGATTCCTGAAGCGTCTAATGTCATCTATTTGACCGAGAACACCATCGATTGGTTTGGAGTATTGTATTTACAAGTGATCGAGCGTCGCCGGGAAGCTGTGGTGACGGTCTATGCTCCCTATTTACGCTATCACTGGTACCGGACGCAGGTGGGTGCGGGTTATCCTGCTTTGGTGGTGCCGGCGGAGGGGGGGATTCATTCTTTTTGTAATGAAAATTTACATAATTTCAGGATCGTCTATACTCCAGACCAAACGTTTGCTTTACCACCGCGCCAAACGCGTATTCGTGGCTTGGTGTATGAGCTTTTACCGGCGCCGTCTCGTTCCCCGCATGATCGGAATTTAGGCGATTACACCTTCGCCCGAATCAATGATGGCTCCGAGGCGGTTAAACGACGATATTCCTTGCTTCATGGCTACCGGGGTGACTTTCTCCTCCGCCGGAACCAACCGGGTTTAGCACTTCGAGAATACCGGCAAGCCATTCAAATCGACCCGGAAAATGCGAAATTACACTATAATTTAGGGGTGGTGTACCAACAACAGAATGCCACTGACCTTGCCAGACAGGCGTACCGGCATGCGATAGCCTTAAATGCGAACTTTGCACCCGCCTATTATAATTTGGGTACACTGGCTCAAGATCAAAACGATTTTGCTCAGGCAGAAGCATACTACCGACAGGCAATTGAACGCGACCCCACCTATGCGCGGGCGTATGATGCTTTAGGTGACCTGTATCTGCGTCAACGCCGTTTTGATGTTGCTCAGCAAATGTATCTTCATGCTATTGAAGTCGATTCTACGTATGCAGATGCGTATAAAGCACTCGGTTTATTGAGCTTTCATATTTTCCACCAACCCCGGCAAGCCCGTTTGTATTTGGAGCACTATCTCCAACTCCGCCCCCATACTCAGGAGGAAGAGGTACGTTCGGTGTTGAAGTCCTTGCCATAAACCATGATTTTGGGGGTGGCAGGCTTCAAAATCAAATTTTCTCCCTTGACAGTTCTGATGGTGGGTTTTATATTCGGCTAACTTGCAGTAAAACTCGATTTTTTGAGGAATTATAATGATAATCCGTATGAATCATTTTCACTTTAATCTCTGGCACATGAAAGGGTGCGTTTTCATGATGAACATGAACGCTAATTTTTGTTCCCTTCGCCGGCTGGTACCTACCGGCGATATTGGTGTTTCAGGGGAGGAGTCTATCCATCGGTGAGATTCAGCGGTAACTAAGAGATTGAGCACAAGCCACGGATATGACTTCTACCGTATCCGTGGCTTATTTTGTTTAAACGGCAACCTCTCTTGGGTTGGTAAGCCACGGATTCAAATACTGAGTCCGTGGCTTTTCTTTTTGGTGTGATCTACGAAATCGGGATTTGTACTCATCATTTAACATCCAAAATGGAGATAGAACAATGGGTCACAAGCTCAAACAACTTTGGCGTTTGATGCAGGGTGAAGAAAAACGGTACTGGGGAGCGATTTTAGCACTCGGTTTTGCTACTGTATTTGTATTTATGGTGCCGCTGGTGGTACGGATCACCATTGATTCGATCATCGGTGATAAACCCCTTGATGCGCCCGGCTGGATTGTCTCCGCCATTCACCGGGTGGGGGGCGTTGAGTTTTTGCAACACCATTTATGGGTGATTGCCTTGATAATGGTTGTGTTGACCGCCGGACAGGGCGTGTTCATGTATCTTAAAGGTCGTTGGTCGGCAGAAGCAGCAGAATCTATGGCAAAACGACTGCGAGAGCAGTTATACGACCATTTACAAAAACTCCCATTTGCCTACCATTCCCGGGCGGAAACCGGTGACCTCATTCAGCGGTGTACCTCGGACGTAGAGACGATCCGCCGCTTTTTTGCGGTGCAATTTGTGGAAGTAGGACGGGCGCTAATGATGCTTGCGTTGGTCTTGCCCATTATGCTTTCCTTAGATGTGCAGATGACTCTGGTGGCAATGGCGGCGGTGCCGGTTATTATTGCTTTTGCCGTCTTCTTTTTCATTAAAGTGAAAGCCGCTTTTCAACTTTCGGATGAAGCTGAAGGTGAACTTTCTACCGTGTTGCAGGAAAATTTAACCGGTATTCGTGTGGTACGGGCGTTTGCGCGGCATGATTATGAAATCGATAAATTTGATGCGAAAAATGTTGATTTTCGGGATAAAACATACCGTTTGATTACCCTGTTAGCACTGTATTGGGGGCTTTCGGATTTAATTTGTCTAAGCCAGATTGCGGCAGTGCTTGTTGCGGGGGCATACTTTGCTACACAAGGCACGCTGACGCTGGGCACCGTGGTTGTGTTTGTCACGTATGAGGGGATGTTGTTGTGGCCTATCCGTCACATGGGACGGGTACTGACCGATATGGGCAAAGCGTTAGTCTCTATCGGGCGAATTCAGGAGATTCTGGATGAACCTCAAGAGGATATGCTCCAGGGGTATCCACCTGAGGGACATGATACATTGAAAGGTGAGTTGGTTTTTGACCGGTTGTCGTTTGGTTATACTCCAGATTTGCCGGTGTTGAAGGAGGTTTCCTTCCGCATTCAACCGGGACAAACTGTGGCGATCATGGGTCCCACAGGAGCGGGTAAATCGACTCTCGTCAACCTAATTCCGCGCCTGTATGATTACCAGCAGGGTTCTATCCGGCTGGATGGGCGTGAATTGAACACGTATGACCGTCACTGGCTACGCCAACAAATCGCGATTGTCCTCCAGGAGCCTTTTTTGTACTCCAAAACGATCCGTGACAACATCCGCTTGAGCCGCAAAAGTGCACCAGACCGCGAGGTGTATGACGCCGCTTCGGTTGCATCGATTCATGACGTCATCCTTGATTTTGAAAAAGGGTATGATACCGCGGTGGGAGAGCGGGGGGTAACGCTTTCCGGTGGGCAGAAACAGCGGATTGCGATCGCCCGGGCAATTTTGCAAAATGCCCCCATCCTCATTTTTGATGATTCGCTCAGTGCGGTGGATACCGAAACTGAAGCCAAGATTCAACGGGCATTGGCGCAACGAGCCGGACGGGCAACAACGATCATCATTGCGCACCGCTTGACGACGGTGAAACATGCGGATTTGATTCTGGTACTGGAAGACGGGCGGGTAACGCAAATTGGTAATCATGACCAACTTATGCGGCAAGATGGCTTATACCGCCGCATCTGGAACATCCAACATGCTTTGGAGCAGGATATTGCCGATGAAATCGGTGAATCGAACGAATTTTATCCGGTGGATGATGATTCCCGGATCGATGAACCGGTCTTAACCCGTTCGTAAGGGGGGACGTGACGCCACTCACCCATTTTGATCTAGTTGTTTTAGGATTGTCCGTTATTTTTGCCCTATTTAATCCGGAGGGGATGATGAAAAAAGCATTCAAAACCACTTTTGATGAGATCCCAGCCTTGTATGATGAAGTTCGTCCAACGTATCCAGCACCTTTAATCGAGGATATTATCACGTTGTCAAATTTGCGGGACAACGCCTCGATTGTTGAGATTGGGTGCGGAACAGGTCAGGCGACAACGCCTTTTTTAGAACGGGGTTATTCCGTGCTCGCAGTGGAGTTAGGGCAACATCTGGCGGAATTTACCCGGCAAAAATTTGCAAATTATGCCCATTTTGCTGTTGAAGTGGCGAGTTTTGAAGCGTGGCAACCCCCAGATTCGCAATTTGATCTGTTGATCGCCGGGCAGGTGTTCCACTGGATTGAACCGGAATTGGGGTTGAACAAAGCGGCATCCATCTTAAAGCCGAATGGGTCGATTGCCCTCTTTTGGAATACAGATGTCTCTTGGGAAACGCCGTTTTACCACGCAACAAACGCCATCTATGAACGTTTCTATGTGGAACGTCCTAAAGCCCAAAAACCGGGTACAGGGTCGGATTTATACGCCGAACATCTCGCCCAACATCCTGACTTTATAAAATTTCAGACCCGTATCTATCCGTGGCAGGAAACGTACACCAAAGAACGGTACTTTAAACTATTGGATACCTTTTCCCCGCACCGGGTTCTTGAACCGGAGGTACGGCATCAATTTTATGATGAACTGGCACAAGTGGTTGACCAATTTGGGGGAAATGTTACTCGATTTTATGAAGCTGTATTGCTCATCGCTAAACGAAAGGACTAACTCATGTTTAAATGGCAGATTGATGACCATCTGGAATTAGGTCTGTTGGAGTGGCGTCATGCTGAAGAATTATTCGCTGTGGTCGATGCGAATCGAGCCTATCTGCGGGAGTGGTTGCCGTGGGTGGATGGATCGAAAACGGTCGCGGATTCTCTGGATTTTATCCAGCGCAGTGCCCAGCAATGGGCAGATAACCGCGGTTTTCAAGCGTGTATCCTCTTCAAGGGCAATATTGCCGGAATGATCGGCTTTCATCGGGTCGATTGGCAGGATCACAAGTGTGAAATCGGTTATTGGCTTCGGGCAGATTTACAAGGGCAGGGTATCGTGACTAAATGCTGTCAGGCATTAGTTGACTTTGCCTTTACCGAATGGCAGATGAATCGAGTTGAAATCCACTGTGGTGCCGGAAACATCAAAAGTCAGGCAATTCCGGTACGGTTGGGGTTTGTGCAGGAAGGTATTCAACGTCAGGCGGCAAAATTGCGCGATCAGTTTGTTGATCATGTCATCTTTAGCCAGTTAAGGGACGAATGGAGTGCCAGACGTTAATACGTGTCTCTCCTGAATGGTTTGAGCCGGTAACAAAGTTAAATACGTGCCGGTTTTGCACCAAACGGGTCTTGAAACAGCCGTTTTAACTACCATGTAACGAGGTGTAACAATGTCATCTTATGAAGCATTTCAAGAAGAAGATTATTCCAAACGGTTTGATCTCGCACTTTGGAAGAAAGTGTTGCGGTTTACGCTACCACACAAAAAGTATATGATTTTACTGGCAGTATTTATGGTTTCACTAGCGGCATTGGATGCATCCTTGCCCTTGCTCACGATGTACGCCATTGATCATTTTATTGCCAAGAACACGCTGGAGGGGTTACCTCTCTTTGTGTTGATTTATCTGGTGATTATTATCGGATTTTCGTTGGTTGTGTTTTGCTTTATTTCGATTGCCGGACGGATTGAAACGTATGTCTGTTATGATATTCGTACAGCCGGTTTCAAGCGGTTGCAGGAACTTTCCTTCAGTTATTTTGATCGAAAACCGGTCGGTTGGTTAATGGCACGTATGACCTCCGATATTCAGCGTTTATCGGATACCATTGCTTGGGGTGTGGTCGATTTTGTCTGGGGAACAACGATGATGGCAGGTATTGCGCTGGTGATGCTCTATCTCAACTGGAAAATAGGGCTGATTGTGCTGACCGTTGTGCCGATGCTGGCGATTGTGAGCCTCTATTTCCAAAAGATGATCCTCAAATCGTACCGTAATGTTCGTAAATTGAATTCCCGGATTACCGCGAGTTTCAATGAGGGCATCATGGGGGCAAAAACGACGAAGACGTTGGTGCGCGAAGCAGAAAATCTGCAAGAATTCAAGGAACTCACTGGCGGGATGTACCGGTCTTCCGTTTTAGCGGCGGTACAGTCGTCGCTCTATTTACCATTTGTGCTGGTGATTGGTGCCATCGGATCGGGATTAGCCATCTGGTTTGGGGGTTCGGGAGTCATTGCGGGCACCCTCACCTACGGAACGTTGGTTGCGTTTATCTCGTATGCCCAGCAGTTTTTTAATCCGGTACAGGAACTTGCCCGTATTTTCGCCGAGTTGCAGAATGCGCAAGCGTCTGCCGAGCGAGTGATGTCTATGATTGAAACCGAACCGGAAATTAAAGATGACCCGCAAGTTCTACAACAGTACGAAAGGGTACACCATCCACCCCAAAATGGGAAGCAACGCGGTGTAAGTACTACCAGAGTGATGTCCCAACAAGACCGGAGTGTCCCCCGGATGAGAGGTCAGATCGAGTTTTGTCATGTGGATTTTGCCTACAAGGAAGGACAACACGTCCTCTCGGACTTTAATCTGACCGTCCGTCCGGGGGAAACCATCGCCTTGGTAGGCGAGACCGGTGCCGGGAAAAGTACCATTGTGAATCTGGCTTGCCGGTTTTACGAACCCACCGGCGGGATCATCAAAATTGATGGTACGGATTACACCCGGTTACCGCTCCACTGGATTCATTCAAACTTGGGTGTGGTGTTACAATCTCCCCATTTATTTAGTGGTACCATTTTGGAAAACATCCGCTATGGGCGGTTGGATGCCACCGATGAACAGGTGGTAGAGGCGGCAAAGTTGGTACATGCGCATCACTTTATCACTACGTTTGAAAACGGCTATCATACGGAAGTGGGCGAGGGGGGTAGTTTGCTCTCCACCGGGCAGAAGCAGTTGATCTCGTTTGCACGTGCGATATTAGCCGATCCTGCCCTGTTTATTTTAGATGAAGCGACTTCTTCAGTGGATACGGAAACTGAGCAACTCATCCAAAAAGCGATTGATCGCGTACTGGAAAACCGTACCAGTTTCATCATTGCCCACCGGCTTTCAACCATCCGGGCGGCAGACCGAATTTTAGTGCTCGAATATGGCAAGATCATCGAACAAGGCAACCACCATGACCTATTGTTGAAAAAGGGTCATTACTATAACTTGTACACCCAACAGTTTGTGCATGAACATGAGGAAGTCATGCTCGGGGCTTGTCAAGCGTGAACATGTTGAACCAAATTTTTTGATGCGGCTCAAATTTTGTGTCGAGCCGCATCTTTTTTGGTTTGGCTTTGGGCGTGTTTCTGTTATATTGCAAACTGGCATGGTGCCACATACCACCCATGAATTGGGGTATAACTCTTATCCACGACGATAACTTGCCCACTATGAGGAAGTTACGATGAAATTTATCAGCCTTTCTATTGCCAAATACCGACTATCACTGTGGATTCTGGCAGTGATCATCACCCTAAGTTCCGCATATTACCAGCGCCGTACCGGACCCAGTTATCCGGTAAAAGGTCAGATTAAAATTGATCAGACCAATGTAAGATTTAAATTGATTCGTAGTGAAACGGTCGGGAGGGATGCTGTGGTGAAATTGATCGTACCGCTGGAGCATGTTGGTGGGTTCGTGAAATATCGTCGATACCGTTCGAATGATGGCTGGTCAGAAATTCCATTGAGGCGTGAAGGTGACCACTTGATCGCGCATTTGCCCCAACAGCCCGCGGCGGGAAAACTCATGTATTACGTCTATTTGCATATAAACGGGCAGCACGTTTCACTTTCGGGGGAAAACCCCGTAATCTTACGCTATAAAGATGCTATTCCGGTGGCAGTGCTGGCCTCCCACATCGGGTGTATGTTTATCGCCATGCTCTTTTCCAACCGAATCTTGTTGGAGGCTCTGGATGCTGAGGGTAATACCCGTGGTTTGCTCAATTTGACCATTGGATTTTTGATTTTGGGAGGGATGATCTTAGGTCCTATCGTCCAAAAATTTGCATTTGGGGCATACTGGACAGGGTTCCCCTTGGGTCACGATTTGACCGACAATAAAACCTTGATTGCTCTTACAGGTTGGGTAGTTGCATGGGTGAAACATCATCAGCGTCAGCAGGATCGATTCTGGATTTTCGCGGCGGCTGTGTTGATGCTGGTCGTTTATTTGATTCCGCATAGCCTGTTGGGTTCCGAGCTGGATTACATTCAAATTGATCCTTAATCTCTATTGCGCTTCGGGTTTGGTTATGACGAAGGCGCACAAAATGAAATGAAAAAAATGGTTTATCTGATTCCGTTGATTATAACCGGCGTGTTGTTGGTGATCTTATTTCTGTATTACCACTTTCAAGACCGGTTGATCTATTATCCTTACCGCGAACATGTCAATGAACCTCCGCCAATGACGGAAGTGGTGCGCTTAACCAGCCGGTACTCGCACCAAATTGAAGGTTGGTTTGTGCCGGTGGATTTATCCCGGGGTACTGTTTTGTTCTGCCATGGTAACGGAGGGAATATCTCTCATCGGGTGGAAACGATCCGTATCATCAATAGCTTGGGTCTGAATATTTTTTTATTTGATTATCAGGGATATGGTAACAGCGAAGGCAAACCCTCCGAACAAAACACTTACGCAGATGCCCAAGTCGCATGGGAGTATCTTACGCAAACTCGCAAGATTGCACCGGATTCCATCATTATTTGGGGACGTTCTTTAGGTGGCGCTATTGCGACGGAATTAGCGTTGCATCATAATCCCCAAGCGCTGATTTTAGAGTCCACGTTCACCTCGTTACCCGAAATCGGTGCAGAATTGTATCCCTACTTACCAGTACGCCGATTTGCTCGCTATCGTTATGATACAATCTCGAAAATCACTCAGATTCATTGCCCCCTTTTGATCATCCACAGCCGTACAGATGGGTTGATTCCATTTCATCATGCGGAGCGTCTCTTTCAAGCCGCAAACGAACCCAAATCATTTTTGGAAATTCAAGGTGACCACAATCACGGTTTTCTGGAATCGGAAATGGTTTATCGGGCAGGAATCGACCGGTTTATTTCCGCCGTTATGGCGGGTGGAATCTAAACTTGCCAATTGACTTTATCTGGTGTATATTGAACCCATAAACACGGGTTTTATTTCGCTTATAATTGGGGTGATGGACATGTCTAACGAATTAAATGATCGGGAATTCAAATCAGCCGTTTTAGAGGGTCTGGCGGTTTTAAAGGCGAGTTTTGTCCAACTGGATGAGCGGATGAATTACTTGCAAGGCGACGTGAGTATCCTCAAACGAGATATGGTTGAAGTGAAACAAGATATTGCTGTTTTGAAAGAAGATGTTGCCGTCTTAAAGAAAGA
>RFFQ01000096.1 GCA_003697105.1 Gemmatimonadota bacterium
GGATGTTTATTTTCCATAAGGAACCTCCTTGATTGAATTTGTAAATTTATCAGTTAGTTACGTTTTCTTATTTTGTTTTGTGTTTGACAATTTTTAAGGTTTGTGGTACTGTATCTCAACACCATAATCAATGGTTCCGCAAAAATGTATATGGTAATGTATAGGATGATGTCCCCAATGCAAACCGAACTCAAACGCAAAGCGATTCACTTTTGGGGGGGGGTGTGTATTCCTCTTGGATATTATTTTTATCCGGCTGACCGGCTGGATGAAGCCCGGTATCTGATTTGGAGCGTTGCCGTTGTTGCGGTATGCATCGATGTCCTCCGCTTGCATGTGGCACGGGTTCGTCATTATTTTCTTCGTGCTTTTGGAACGTTGTTGCGTCCCCATGAACAGACTCAACTAACTGCCGCCTCATATTTGCTGATGGCGTGCGCGCTAAGTGTGTCTATTTTCCCACACCGTATTGCCGTGACCGCCTTGATGTTTTTGGTGGTAGGGGACACGGCGGCGGCGCTGGTAGGCACGTCGTTGGGTCGAATTCGGTTTGGTGACAAATCCCTTGAAGGGAGCCTTGCATGTTTTAGTGTTTGCTTAGGAGTCACCGGGCTGTTTATGAATTTTTCACTTCTGTTTTGCCTCATAGCGGCTACTATCGCCACACTCAGCGAGGCATTACCGGGGATGGATGATAACTTTCAGATTCCGTTGATCTCCGGAGTTGCCCTCTGGACTTTAAGTAATATCTGAATAAAGCACTTTTAATGCCAATTTAATCAGTATGATATGCCGTTTGAGGTAGATCATCTTTTTTATCAAGCAATTCTTACGTACCGCCAACCTATCAACGTGTTAGGATTTATTTATGAATATTCTGTTTATGGGAACACCTGAATTTGCTCTGGAAAGCTTAAAAGCTTTGGTCGAACACGGATGGAATGTGGTGGGTGTGGTCACCCAACCGGATCGTCCGGCGGGAAGGGGGCGTCAAGTGCGATATTCACCGGTTAAAACGTATGCTCTGGCACAGCAGTTACCGGTTTACCAACCTCGGCGCGCCTCTCGAAAAGAGTTTGTTGAACAGGTGAAAGCAATGAACGTGGATTTGATTGTGGTCGTGGCATATGGTCAACTGCTAAAAAAGCGATTTATCGATATACCTCCCAAAGGCGTGATCAATGTACATGCCTCGCTTTTACCGGCGTACCGTGGAGCCGCCCCCATTCAGTGGGCTATTGTTTGTGGTGAGTCCGTAACCGGTATCACCACATTTTATATCGATGAAGGTATGGATTCGGGCGACATCATCTTAAAACGGGAACTGCCCATTCTACCGGATGAAACTGCCGGTGAACTTCACGACCGGCTGGCGATCCTAGGCGCGGAAGTACTATTAGATACGGTTCGCCAGATTGCCGATGGTACCGCCCCCCGTATTCCGCAAGATCACAACCAAGCCACCTATTGCCGTCAATTGACCAAAGCGGATGGGCACATCGATTGGACAAAAACGGCGGTTGAGGTTTACAACCATGTTCGAGGGATGACACCTTGGCCCAGCGCATTTACAACGCTTACAACTGCTAAAACACAGAATCCACCGGTGCTTAAAATCTGCAAAGGGCATGTGTACGACCTACAAACCCAACCCAACACGACTCCCCCCGGTACGGTGGTAGCCGCCCATCCCAAAATTGGGATTCGGGTTCAAACCGGCCAAGGCATTTATGTTTTAGATGAGGTTCAACCGCCAAATAAACGTCGCATGACCGTTGCGGAGTATCTTGCTGGAAATAAAGTTACTGAAGGGGATCAATTCAGCTAATTTATTAAGGTCGATATGGAACGTTTCCCCGTATTACGCACCGTACTTTGGCTGATGTTGGGTATTCTTCTTGCCAATTATATGACCCTGCCGGTCGGCGTATGGATTACGTTGGCGACCTTTTTTTCCCTCCTAAGTCTTCTCACTCATTGGTTTTCGACCCGGTTTACCTCCCCTCTGGTTTCATCACTGGCAAACGTATTTCTGGGTTTATGTCTGATTGTTGCGGGTGGGTTAAGCTATATTGCCCGGGTTGATGTTCTGCCGCCAAATCACATCCAGTATTTTCTCAACTTACCGCGACCAGTCTTTCTCACCGGAAAAATTGTTTCCGAAGTTCACCAAACGCCATATCGATCTGCCTTTGTGATGCACGTTGAGGTGATCGATACGGGAGGGTTACACTATCCAGTACAAGGTAACGTTGAGGTTGAGGTGAGCGATTCCGCGGGTGTATGGGCATTTGGCGACCGGGTGCGGATCAAAGGCCGGTTGCGAGCACCAGAGGAGGCTCGGAATCCATTTGCGTTTGACCGGCGTACGTTTCTGGCGCGGAAAGGTATTCATGGAGTTGTGCGGGTGTGGCGCAAGGCAGATGTGGACCCGTTGGGGCAAAATGACGGAAATTGGTTTCTGCTCTGGGCTGTGTTTCCGGTGAAGCGCCATATTGAAAACACCATTGATACGGTATTGAGTGGAAATAGTGCCGGATTACTCAAGGGGATTTTGTTAGGAGACCGCCAATCCTTGCCTTCACGAGTACAAGCTCTATTTGCGGACGTGGGTGTCGTCCATGTTCTGGCGGTCTCTGGGTTGCACGTGGGCTTGATCGCTTTTATCATGTTGCTCCTTTTTCAATCCACCTGCCGGATGGTACCCGGTTTACCCTTTGGATTACCGTATGTATTGACGTCACTTGTGCTTATCTATTATGTGATTTTGGTGGGTGCGCCTCCGTCTGCCATGCGGGCGTCAATTATGGTCTTTGCCTTTTTCGGTGGTATATGGTTGGAGCGTAAACTGATTTCGCTTAATACGCTTGCTATTGCCGCCTTATTCATTCTCGTTTTATCGCCTCAAATGCTGTTTACCGTCGGTTTCCAGTTATCGTTTACCGCAACATTTGCCATTTTGTACTTACACCAACCCCTAAAACAGGGTTTTCCTTCAAGTTGGTTTCGCTTCTCATTTTTACGGTATATCATCGAACTTCTGATTGTATCCTGTGCGGCAGTATTGGGTACCATTCCCGTGTTAGCCTATACATTCAATCAAATTTCACTGATTTCAGTGATTGCGAATCTTTTTGTTATCCCCCAGATGATGTTTGTGGTCGCGCTTGGTTTAACAAGCGTTGTTCTCGGGGCAATTCACCCGGCATTGGCGTTGCCTTTTTTGGCGGTTGACTCGATTTTATTACAGTTTACTCTCTGGGTGGTGGAATGCTTTTCTGCCTTTCCGTATGCCGCTATTAAAGTGCCCACACCATCATTGATTTTTACCGGTTTTTATTATGGATTACTGCTGACCGTGTTCCATGTGCGCCAATCGATCTTGGCACGGAAGGCGTTGGTTTGGGTCCTGTTGATCAGTGCTTCTGCTGGGGTCTGGTCACAGGTGCTTTCCCCAGACCTGCCGGGAGAGCGGTTGCAAGTGACATTTTTAGATGTTGGGCAAGGGGATTGTTCGGTGATCGAATTTCCAAACGGAAAAACGATGCTGATTGACGGCGGTGACCCCGGTAATGGCTATCGGGTGATTTTACCCTATCTTTGGAAACGAGGGATTCATCATGTGGATTATGTGGTTAATACCCATCCCCACCGCGACCATCTCGGTGGAATTATGGATATTTTACCGCATATTTCCATAGGCGAAGCGCTAGATAGTGGGCAGCCATACCTATCATATACCTATCTAACGTATTTGGGGCGGTTGAAAGCGCACAAAATTCCTCGAAAATCGCTGAAAATTGGAGATACTTTAAAAATTGATCCAAATTGTGAAATAAAATGCTTGCATCCTGATGAGAAATTTATTACCAATACGTCCCGTTTTTCGGAAGAAGAAGGGTTTAATCTGAATAATGTGTCGGTTATTTTGAAGATTGAGTATGGTTCGGTTAGCTTTCTGTTTACCGGAGATGCCGAACAAGAAGTGGATGAATGGCTCATCCAACGGTTTTTACCGGATGATCTGCGATCCACGGTGATTAAAGTGCCTCATCATGGGAGCCGAACATCGAGCACGGTTTCTCTTTTACGTTGGGTACGCCCGCGAGTTGCCGTGATTCAATGTGGCGTTGGAAATAAATTTGGTCATCCAGACCCGGTGATACTCCAGCGATACCGGCAATTAGGCACTCGCCTTTATCGAACAGATGTGGATGGGGCCATACGCATCCAAACCGATGGACACCAACTTTTGATAGAACCAACGCTTTCAAAATGAGTGTAGCGCGGTTTTTGTCATCATTTGGCAAAATTTATTCGAAATTAGGTATTGACAATCACCTTTATATTTCCTATTATCCGACGCTAACTGTCCCTGTTTCAAAAATTGTCGCGGAACGATTAAACTAAAGAGCCCACGTAGCTCAGTCGGTTAGAGTGCATCCTTGGTAAGGATGAGGTCACCAGTTCAACTCTGGTCGTGGGCTCCATTTCGTATTTAAAGGAAAAACAAGCGAGGAGTATATTAATGCCACGCGATATTATTCGTCTCTCGTGTGATTCATGTAAACGTCGGAATTACAATACCACCAAAAACAAACGGAAGCACCCGGAACGGTTGGAAGTCAAGAAATATTGCCCGTTTTGTCGTACCCATACCTTGCATAAGGAAACTCGCTAGTGTCGGCGCTTCTATATTCAATGTGATTTGATGAAAGGTTTATACTGATGGGAGACAAAGTTAAAGAATTTTTTCAGAAGAGCATGACTTTTTTGACGGAAGTCAAGGTGGAACTTGGTAAAGTGACGTGGCCCTCTCAAGGTGAACTGCAAGATTCAACTGTTGCTGTGTTTGTAACGGTGGTCTTTTTTTCGATATTCATCTTTGTATTTGATTGGGTTTTGAGTCGACTTCTTGATTTTATTTTCTAATTGATTAAAGATGATACAGATTTATGGAATGGTATGTTGTTCACACCTATTCAGGGCACGAGAATAAAGTAAAAAAAAGTATCGAGCGGGCAATTGCGACTCGTGAGGACTTAAAAGATAAGTTTGGGGAGATTTTAGTACCAACAGAAGATATTGTGGAAATGCGCGAAGGGAAAAAAGTCTCCATGTCGCGCAAGTACTATCCAAGTTATGTCATCATTCAGATGGAGATGACGAAGGAAACACAATATTTAGTGACGAATGTTACGGGAGTAACTAGCTTTGTTGGCAGTGGCGCGGGCAAAAATTCTCGCCCCATCCCGCTTCGAGAATCTGAGGTAAAACGCTTACTTTCTCAAATTCGCAAAGATGAAGATAAAGAAGCGGTTGAAGTCCCCTTTAAAGTGGGGGATAGTGTGACGGTCATTGATGGTCCCTTCAAAGAATTTACCGGCAAGATTGAAGAAATTAACCCCGAACGAAACAAAGTCAAAGTGATGGTTAGCATTTTTGGGCGGGCGACCCCTGTCGAATTTGACTTTTTGCAAGTAAAATTGATTCAGTAACGGTCGAATAAGGAGATTTATACTATGGCGGCGCCAAAGAAGAAGCCCGTTGCCTTCATTAAAATTCAGTTACCGGCGGGGCAAGCTACTCCGGCACCTCCTGTCGGACCTGCCTTAGGTCAGCATGGGGTCAATATTGCTGATTTTTGTAAGGCGTTTAATGCGCGGACTCAAGCACAAGCCGGTTTAATTATTCCGGTTATTATTTCAGTTTACCCCGACCGGTCTTATTCGTTTATTACTAAGACTCCTCCCGCCGCGGTGTTATTGCGGAAAGCGGCTGGGATTCCCAAAGGCTCGGGCGAACCAAACCGGAATAAAGTTGCCAAAGTGACCCGGGCGCAAGTGAAAGAGATCGCGGAATTAAAAATGAATGACCTCACCGCTTATGATCTGACTGGTGCAATGTCCATGATCGAGGGTACCGCTCGTAGCATGGGTATTGACGTGGTAGATTAATGTCTTGACATAATCGCTTAACCACATTTTTAGGAGATGTTCCATTATGCCAAAGCATACACGTCGCTTCAAAGAAGCGCTATCAAAAGTTCCCGCTGAACCGGTATCCGACTTGGACACAGCGTTGAACTTGGTGAAAGAGTGTGCGACTGCAAAATTTGACGAAACCATTGAAATGGCGGCAAAGTTGGGAGTAAATCCACGAAAAGCCGAAGAAATGGTTCGTACCACGGTAGTCTTGCCTCATGGTGTCGGGAAGACGGTTCGGGTGTTGGTGTTCGCCGAAGGAGACGCCGCTCGAGATGCCGAAAATGCCGGAGCTGATTTTGTAGGCGCCGATGATTTAATTACAAAAATTCAACAAGAAAATTGGCTTGATTTTGATGTGGCGATTGCAACCCCCAATATGATGGGGCGTTTGAAAAACTTGGGACGTGTTTTGGGTCCGCGAGGACTCATGCCGAACCCGAAAGCCGGTACGCTAACGACAGATGTGGCGCGTGCCGTTGAGGAAGCAAAAGCCGGTAAAATTGAGTTTCGCACGGATCGAACGGCAAATGTGCATGTTCCGGTCGGCAAAGCCTCATTTGATGTCCCGAAATTACATGATAATGTTGTGGCGTTTTTGCAAGCTTTGTTAAAAGCAAAACCTGCCTCCGCCAAGGGTACGTATATTCGGAGCTTAACGCTTAGCTCTACCATGGGTCCTGCCATCCGGCTGGATGTGCCCGCGATAGTCAATCAAGTAAAAGCATAACGAAGCAGGAGTTAGGGATCATGAAACGAAGTGATAAAACGATTGTAGTAAATCAAGTGGCGGCGAAGCTTCAAAATGCACAAGCCATCTATCTGGCGGATTTTACCGGTCTGAATGTCGCTTCTATCTCGGATTTGCGCAATAAATTTCGGGAAGAAGCGGCGAAACACGGAATTGAACTTGAGTTCCAAGTTATCAAAAATACGTTGATTCGGATCGCGGCTGCCGAAGCAGGTATTGAAGGTTTAGAACCTTACTTAGAAGGCCCTACAGCCGTTGCATTTAGTTCCGATATTGCCGTGCCGGCAAAAGTGCTGACAGACTTTTCAAAAGAGCATGACGGATTACCTCAGGTAAAAGCCGGTGTGGTGGAAGGTGACCTTTTTACAGCAGACCAAGTTAAACAATTAGCGACGTTGCCACCTCGAGAAGTGCTGCTGTCTCAATTACTGGGTTCGTTGCAATCTCCCATTCAAGGATTGGCAAGTGTCTTACAACAGACGGTCAGCAAATTTGTCCGCGTTGTGGATGCTATTGCGAAGGAAAAAGAAACTCAATCCTGATAAACAATATATCTTCATCTAATTCATCCTCATTTCACTTACTGTTAAACGGAGGTTTGTTGTAAAAAATGTCCGATAAAATCCAACAAATCGTAGAACTTGTTGAGAGTATGACTGTACTTGAACTCGTTGAGCTTGTTAAAACTCTGGAAGACAAGTTTGGTGTTACTGCCGCCGCACCCGTCGCCGTGGCTGCAGGTCCAATTGCCGGCGGTGCCGCCGCGGAAGAAGCTGAAGAACAAACGGAATTTGATGTGATTCTACAAAGCTTTGGCGATAAGAAAATCCAAGTGATTAAAGCGGTTCGCGAGGTTACTGACTTGGGCTTGAAAGAAGCAAAGGAACTCGTGGACAACTTACCTAAGCCCCTCAAGGAAAAGATCAGCAAAGAAGACGCTGAAAAAATCAAAGAAAAAATTGAAGCCGCCGGTGGGCAGGTTGATATAAAATAATTTTTGTGGCTTAGATATTGGGATATTGGGACTTCCGCCATAAACCGGCAGGATGTTCCCATTATCCCTTTCTTAGTTTTTGGGTTTAATATTTTTAGCTTCTTCTTACTCCAATTTTAAAGTTGATTATGTGCTCTTATTCCCAGAGTGGCTCAACTTTAGTATTTATCCTGTTATGGATACCAACAACCTCATGATTAAGGAAGGTGAAGCTCAATGAGTGTCGTACGTAAGCGTCCTCGGCGAGATTTTTCTCGTTTAAAGTCGGCGATTGATATGCCAAACCTACTGGCGATCCAGATGGAGTCCTTTGAGCATTTTTTGCAAGGGCAAACCCATCCGGATGAGCGCCGAGATGAGGGGTTACAAGGTGTGTTTACGAGCATTTTCCCGATTAGTGACCCCAATGAAAATTTTACCTTGGAGTTTGTTCGATATACCTTGGGCGAACCGAAGTATACCGTTCAAGAGTGCCAAGAACGCGATGTAACTTATGCCGTTCCACTGAAAGTAACGCTCCGGTTGGTCATCCGCGAAACTGACAAATCTGAAAAACGCGTCAAGGATGTAATCGAGCAAAATGTGTATCTGGGGGAGTTACCCATTATCACGGATAAGGGTACTTTTATCATTAATGGTGCTGAGAGGGTAATTGTCAGCCAATTGCACCGGTCGCCCGGGGTCTTCTTTGATGAAGAAATGCACCCGAAAGGCAAACGACTCTTTTCCTCACGGATTATCCCTTATCGCGGATCGTGGGTTCAGTTTAGTATGGACATCAATGATGTCATGTATGTCCATATCGATAAACGGCGCAAAATTCCGGTAACCGTACTGCTGCGGGCACTGGGATATGCCACCGATGAGGTTTTACTGGATATTTTATGTTCAGAAACCATTCCGCTACATCAAATCTCCAAAACCGGAACGGTGCGGATTGAAGGGCGACGAACCGAAAAACTATTTGGGCGGATTATTACCGAAAATATTATAAATCCGGAAACCGATGAGGTTATTGCAGAAAAAGGAACACTGTTTGACGCCGATCACCTGGAAAAGATACGTGAAGCAAACGTTAAAGCGATTAAACTTCGGCTTTCAGACCAATCCCCGGCAATTGGCATGGTGGAAAATACGCTGAAAAAGGAGGGGGATGATTTTAAGTCCGAAGAAAAAGCATTGGAACGCATCTATAACTTATTGCGCCCCGGTGACCTCCCAAATATTGAAACCGCACGTCAACTGTTGGAACGCCTCTTTTTTAATCCCAAACGTTACGACTTGGCAAAGGTTGGACGATATAAATTGAATCGCCGGCTCGGCTTGGATAATGTCGAATCGGCACATAATATCAAGAAAAAAGGCAAAGTCTCTGAAACATTGAGTGTTGAAGGGGAAATTCGGAATATCGAAGGTAATCCAGTCCAGAATGCGCAGGTTTCGATCACCTTTACCCGGCGGGATGCGAGCGGTACCGCCCAGTTTGGCCCCATTACAACCTATACGAATGCGGAAGGATACTATGAGTTTGAGACCCTACCCCAAGGAGATTATGCGATTACGGTCTCTTGCGAAGGTTACATTAATACCTCACTAACTGTTGAAAACGTAGAACAACCCTTGGAGATTAATTTCCGCCTCGACCAAACGATTCTGAGCCGGCGCGACTTTGTTGAAATTGTAAAGTATATGCTCCTGCTTCGTTCGGGTAAAGGTTTTGTTGATGATATTGACCATTTGGGTAACCGTCGAATCCGCAGCGTCGGTGAACTTTTGGCAAACCAGTTTTCCATCGGTTTATCCCGAATGGCGCGGATCATCCGGGAAGGAATGACGCTCCATGATGCGGATAATATCACACCGTATGACCTGATTAATGTACGCACCGTGACCTCAGTTATTCAAAGTTTTTTTGGGTCGAGTCAATTATCACAATTCATGGATCAAACCAATCCCTTAGCTGAATTGACACACAAACGGCGGTTGTCTGCGCTCGGACCCGGTGGTTTAACGCGAGAGCGCGCGAGCTTTGATGTTCGAGATGTGCATTATACCCATTATGGCCGGATGTGTCCGATTGAAACTCCAGAAGGACAAAACATTGGTCTGATTACTTCGATGAGTACCTATGCCCGCATCAATGAACATGGGTTTCTGGAAACGCCGTATCGTAAAGTGGTTGATGGACAGGTTTTGTCGGAAATCGAATACCTTTCGGCAGATAAAGAAGATTATTATGTGATTGCTGGGGCAAACACCAAAGTTGATGAGAACGGGATGTTTGTTGAGAGTGAAGTTATTGCACGGCATCGAGGGGATTTCAATTTTTATTCGCCCGATGAAATCCATTATATGGATGTCTCACCGAAACAACTTGTGAGTGCGGCGGCGGCGCTGATCCCATTTTTAGAGCACGATGATGCAAACCGGGCGCTGATGGGGTCAAACATGCAACGCCAAGCGGTACCGTTGATGACCCCCCAATCTCCGGTGGTGGGTACTGGTATGGAGCAAAAAGTTGCGATTGATTCCAAAGCGGCGGTTGCCAGCGATGTGGATGGTGTCGTGGAATACGTCAGCTCGGATACGATTCATATTCGCCCCGATGAACAGGAAGCACCCCGGAAAGTTCGATGGTTGGATATGGAACCCTCTTTGAAAACCTACCGCTTGACAAAATTCCGCCGTTCCAATCAGGATACGTGTATCAATCAACGCCCTATTGTGAAAGTTGGGCAACGCGTGAAAAAAGGACAACCCCTCGCAGATGGTCCCGCAACACAGTTCGGGGAATTAGCTTTGGGATCCAATGCGTTGGTGGCTTTTATGCCGTGGCGCGGTTACAATTTTGAAGATGCGATTGTGGTCAGCGAACGGGTTGTTTCCGGTGATAAGTTTACCTCAATCCATATCGAAGAATTTGATCTGGAAGTGCGCGATACGAAACGGGGTATGGAAGAAATTACGCGTGAAATCCCCAATGTTTCCGATGATGCACTCCGCAATTTGGATGAAGACGGTATTATTCGAGTGGGGGCCCATGTAAAAGCGGGTGACATCTTGGTCGGAAAAATCACGCCTAAAGGTGAAACGGAATTAACCCCGGAAGAGAATCTGTTGCGTGCTATCTTTGGTGAACGTGCGGGTGATGTTCGGGATGCCTCGCTAAAAGCACCTCCCGGCATGGATGGCATCGTCATTGATGTCAAAGTTTTTAGCCGCCGGGAACGGCATGATCGAGCCATCCGAACCGAAAAGAAAAAGATTGAAGAGATCAAAAGCATTTACCGCCACAAGTTAGGGGCGGTACTGGAACAACGCGATAATTTGCTTCACCAAATGAGTTCACTCTACCCGCTGGCAAATTCGTCCACATGGCAGAAAATCGAAAATGCGATTAGCGAAAAAGGGCAAAAACTCACCCAGAAATTGATCGATGGGCTTGAGTTTGAACGCTTGCGGGAACAAATTCAATTAGGTGGGGTTTTTGACCTTGATTTGGAAACCCGCCGCGAATTGAACGAACTGCTGATGAATGTGAATAGGGCTATCAGCGAAATTCAAAGCCAGTATGAAAAAGAGGTTGATAAGATTACCCGCGGGGATGAGTTAGCGCCGGGTGTCTTGAAATTAGTTAAAGTGTACATTGCCCGCAAGCAAAAGCTCTCTGTCGGGGATAAAATGGCCGGGCGTCACGGTAACAAAGGTGTGGTTTCCAAAATTGTACCGGTTGAAGATATGCCTTATCTCGAAGATGGTCGTCCGGTGGACGTGTTGTTGAATCCGCTAGGTGTGCCGTCCCGGATGAATGTGGGGCAAATTTTAGAAACTCACCTCGGCTGGGCAGGTGAACGCCTCGGGGTGAATTTCGCAACGAATGTATTTGATGGGGCTTCTATTGATCAGATTCAAGATTTGCTGGAAGAAGCCGGTCTGCCTCGAGATGGAAAAATGAGGCTCTTTGATGGTCGCACCGGAGAACCCTTCGACCTGAAAGTGACGGTCGGGGTGATGTACATGATGAAACTGGATCACTTAGTGGATGATAAAATCCATGCCCGATCTATTGGACCGTACTCGCTGGTGACCCAACAGCCGTTGGGAGGTAAAGCACAGTTCGGTGGGCAACGGTTTGGCGAAATGGAGGTCTGGGCATTGGAGGCATACGGGGCCGCATATACCCTGCAAGAACTACTGACGGTCAAGAGTGATGATGTGTATGGGCGTTCCCGAATTTATGAAGCCATTGTCAAAGGTGATAATCCCCCAGAACCGGGTATCCCAGAATCATTTAATGTGCTGGTGAAAGAGCTTCAAAGTCTTGCTCTCGATGTCGAATTGATCACGGACGACGAAGAAGAATAATTAACGATTTCGGATTTGGGTAACCGGATTACCGGCATTTGGCTGCTGATCCCAAATCCGCCATCCGAAATCAGCAAGGAGGTTTTCGTGCAAGGACGAAATCAAAATCTTTCCGAATTTTCAGCGATACGGCTACGGTTGGCGTCTCCCGATGTTATCCGTGAGCAATCCTTTGGTGAAGTGACCAAACCGGAAACTATTAATTACCGGTCTTTCAAGCCGGAACGGGATGGGCTGTTTTGTGAACGCATTTTCGGCCCAGTGAAAGATTGGGAATGTAGCTGTGGGAAATATAAACGGATGCGCTATCGGGGCGTTATCTGTGACCGCTGCGGTGTGGAAGTAACGCTTTCCAAAGTGCGCCGGGAACGCTTGGGACATATCGATTTAGCCGTTCCAGTGGCTCATATCTGGTATGTCAAGGGATTACCGAGTCGCGTGGGGAACCTGCTGGATATGTCCGTGCGGGATTTGGAGCGCGTTCTATATTATGAATCCTATTATGTGATTGACCCCGGTGAGATCGAGGGGATTGCTGCCGGCGAACTGTTGAGCGAAGATGAGTACTACGAACTTTCCCAACAATATGATTATCGGTTGGAAGAATACGGGTTTGTCGCCGAAATGGGTGCCCCGGCGTTGAAAAAAATGTTACAAGCCATCAATTTGGAAGAATTGGCGACAGACCTTCAGGCGCGCTTGGGAGTGGAATCCTCAGAACAACAAAAGAAAAAAATACTGAAACGGCTTAAGATTGTAAAGTCCTTCTTGGATTCTGGTAACACCCCAGAAGAACGAAACAAGCCGGAATGGATGATCTTAGAAATGATTCCGGTGATTCCCCCTGATTTGCGCCCGTTGGTCGCATTGGAAGGTGGGCGGTTTGCCACCTCGGACTTAAATGACTTGTATCGCCGGGTGATAAACCGGAATAACCGCTTGAAAAAATTGATTGAAATCCAAGCGCCCGAAGTCATCTTGCGCAATGAAAAACGGATGCTACAAGAAGCTGTGGATGCGCTCTTTGATAATGGACGCCGGTCGCGGGCGGTTCGTGGACATGGGAATCGTCCCCTGAAATCCCTCTCAGAAATGTTAAAAGGAAAGCAAGGGCGTTTCCGTCAAAACTTGCTTGGAAAACGGGTGGACTACTCCGGCCGTTCTGTAATCGTAGTGGGTCCCGAACTCGAAATGCACCAATGCGGGTTACCCAAAGCGATGGCGCTAGAATTGTTTAAGCCCTTTATTATCCGTCAGTTGGAAAGTAAAGGACACGTCCAAACGGTGAAAAGTGCGAAACGGTTGGTCGAACGAGAAACCACAGAAGTATGGGATATTTTAGAGGAGATTATTGCCGATCACCCCGTGTTTCTGAATCGTGCTCCTACATTGCACCGTTTGGGGATTCAAGCATTTGAACCTGTTTTAGTGGAAGGAAAAGCGATTCGATTGCACCCTTTGGTTTGTGCGGCGTTCAATGCGGACTTTGACGGGGATCAGATGGCGGTTCATGTGCCGTTAGGATTTGAAGCCCAATTGGAAGCGCGGGTGCTAATGCTTTCCACTTTTAACATTTTATCCCCAGCAAACGGCCGTCCATTGGCAACGCCCAGCCAAGATATTGTTATTGGACCTCACTATATGACCAAAATTCGGAAAGGTGGGAAAGGCGAAGGGCGTATTTTTGCCTCCACAGATGAAGCGGTGATGGCTCATGCCCAAAATCTAGTCGAATTACATTCGCGGATTAAAATCAAGGGTATTAACGTGATCAAGGAAGACCCCTCGTGGACGGAAAATGAGATGCGTGACCCCAATGCGTGGCAAGATTATACAACCGTCGGGCGCGTTCTCTTTAATCAGATTATCCCAGAGGGTATTTCTTTTCAAAATAAGGAATTGAAAAAGAAGGAATTAGCTGCGTTGGTTGGGGATGTTTACCGGCAATATGGGCCCATTCGCACCGCACAATTTCTTGACCGGCTCAAGGAAATCGGTTTTGAGTATGCCACCCGTTGTGGTTTAACCGTCGGGGTGGAAGATATGATTATTCCGGAAACAAAACAGGCTCTCATTGATAAAGCTCGCACCGAAATCGAGGAAATTCAGCGCCAATATGATCGGGGTGTGATTACCGATGGGGAACGTTATAATAAAGTGATTGATACGTGGACCCATACCACTTCCGACGTCGCCAAGGAAATGTTTCGGGAGATGGAACTCAGCTACGATGGGTTTAATCCGATCTACATGATGGCGGACTCCGGTGCGCGGGGTAGTCGCGAACAGGTACGCCAGTTAGCGGGTATGCGAGGCCTGATGGCAAAACCGCAAAAGAAAATTACGGGCTCCGTTGGGGAAATCATCGAAACACCGATCCTTTCAAGTTTCCGTGAAGGGTTAACCGTGTTGGAATACTTTATCTCCACACATGGTGCGCGAAAAGGGTTGGCAGATACCGCCCTGAAAACCGCAGATGCGGGGTATTTAACGCGTCGTTTGGTAGATGTGGCTCAGGATGCCATTATCACCGAAGAAGATTGCGGCACGGTGCGCGGGATTGACCGGATGGCGTTAAAAGAAGGGGAAGAAGTGATTGTCCCCCTTAAAGACCGAATTTTAGGCCGGGTTGCCTTGGATGATGTTGTTGACCCCATTACGGATGAAATTATTGTCAACGCCGGTACCGAAATTGACGAAACCGCGGCAAATATGATTGAAGATGCCAATATCGAACGGGTCCGTATTCGTTCCGTGCTGACCTGTGAAACCCGGCGAGGTATCTGTGTGAAATGCTATGGTCGCAATTTAGCCACCGGTCGCATGGTTGAAGTTGGTGAGGCTGTTGGGATTATCGCGGCACAAAGTATTGGTGAACCGGGTACCCAATTGACCTTGCGGACGTTCCACATCGGGGGTACGGCGGCACGGATTGCGGCGCAATCGCAAAAAACGGTTAAAAGTGCCGGGAAAATCACTTATGAACAGCTTGATACCGTGACCAATAAAGCCGGAAAGACGGTAGCAATTACTCGGAATGGGGTTTTAGTTTTAACTGACCGGAATGGGCGTGAATCCCGTTATGCCGTACCCTATGGGGCCATGGTGATGGTGTCAGATGGGCAAGATGTTGGAAAAAATCAAGTTATTTTTGAATGGGACCCTTACGCCGACTTGATTCTGGCTGATATTTCCGGTGAAGTCCGTTTTGTGGATATTGAAGAGGGTATCACAGTCCGAGAGGAATTGGATGAAAGCACGGGGCTTCGTCAGATGGTGATTGTGGAAGACCGGGAGCGCCAAAAACACCCCCATATCCAAATTATGGTGAATGGTGAACGCCAACGTAATTACGCGATTCCCATCGGGGCTCATATCTTGGTGCATGACGGTGATAAGATTTCGGCAGGTGACCTGCTGGTTAAAATCCCCGGTGGGGTAACGAAAACACGAGACATCACCGGTGGTTTACCCCGTGTGGCAGAGCTTTTTGAAGCCCGGAAACCGAAAGATTGCGCGGTTGTTACCGAAGTTGACGGACGGGTGGTTTTCGGTGACATTGTTCGAGGTATGCGTAAGATCATCATCCAAACGGAGAATGAACTGGAGGATGGCACTAAGGAAGAACGCGTTTACCATGTCCCTTACGGAAAACACTTGCGGGTTCATGAAGGTGATAGGGTGGAAGCCGGAATGCGCCTATCCGAGGGTCCCGTAAATCCGCACGATATTTTACGCATTAAGGGTGAATTTGAAGTTCAGGAATATCTGTTGAATGAAATTCAAGAAGTTTACCGGTTGCAAGGCGTTGGGATTAACGACAAGCATATCGGGGTGATTGTTCGCCAAATGTTGCAAAAAGTCCAGATTGAAAATGCCGGTGATACCAACTTTCTAGAAGGTGAACGGGTAGATAAATTCACGTTTCGTGAAGAAAACGAAAAAGTAATGGCTCAAGGTGGGGTGCCGGCAACTGCCCAACCGGTGTTGCTGGGAATCACCAAAGCCGCACTCTCCACCGAAAGTTTCGTTTCTGCGGCATCATTTCAAGAGACCACCCGGGTATTGACCGAAGCTGCCATTGAAGGGCGCCGGGATAATCTGCTGGGATTGATGGAAAACGTTATTATGGGTCATCTGATTCCGGCAGGTACAGGGGTTGGAATGTACCGTTCAGCAAAAATCGTGGAGAAAAATGTGGCTCCCGTCGAACCTGCCCCATCCGGTGGTAGTGATCTCTCAATAAAAAATGTGAGTGAACCATAATTTTGATGATTTATATGCGGTTTAAGGTGTAAGTTACTGATCTTGAATGGGTTAAATGGTTTTCCAGCGGGGGCATTAAGTCCTTCAAAAAAATGCTTGACTTTACTTGCCTGTCGCACTATCTTTGGCAACCCGTTTGACTTAAATTATTTTTTTATGAGGAAGATATGCCTACGATAAATCAGCTAGTTAGGAAAGGTCGCAAAGCGATTAAGAAGAAAACTTCGGCGCCGGCTTTGAAAGGGTGTCCCCAGAAGCGGGGCGTTTGCACTCGGGTGTACACCTCTACACCGAAAAAGCCGAATTCGGCGCTTCGTAAAGTTGCTCGGGTCCGCTTAACAAATGGGGTTGAAGTTACCGCGTATATCCCCGGGGAAGGGCATAACTTGCAGGAGCACTCTATTGTGCTGATTCGTGGAGGACGTGTGAAAGATTTACCCGGAGTACGTTACCACATTATTCGGGGTGCTTTGGATTCCAGTGGCGTCAATAATCGTAAGCAGAGTCGTTCGAAATACGGTACGAAAAGACCTAAGTAAGATCAAAAGAGGAAGGTATGTCGAGGAAACGAGCCGCTGAAAAGCGACAATTATTACCAGACCCCAAATATCACGATGTCATGGTCACTCGCTTTATTAACAATGTAACTAAGCGAGGGAAAAAGAGTGTGGCGGAACGTAGTTTTTACGCCGCGCTGGATTTGATCGAAGCCCGTACGGGTCAACAAGGTCTGGCAGTATTTAAAAAAGCAATTGATAATGTCAAACCGATAGTTGAAGTCCGTTCTCGCCGGATCGGGGGCTCCACGTATCAAGTCCCCACCGAAGTTCGGCCCGACCGCCAGATTTCTCTGGCGATCCGGTGGTTAATTACCTATTCTAATGCCCGTTCTGAACGTACCTTAGCGGAACGGTTAGCAGGAGAATTTATTGCCGCATCCAAAGGTGAAGGCGCTTCCATCAAAAAACGGGAAGATACGCACCGCATGGCGGAGGCAAATAAAGCCTTCTCACATTACCGTTGGTAGTGCAATTTCTCTTCACACCCGATGATACTGTGGTTTCATCATGAGACATTTTCCTTTGGAGCGATTGCGTAACATCGGGATTATGGCGCATATCGACGCCGGTAAAACGACCACCACAGAACGAATATTGTATTATTCCGGTATGATTCATCGACCGGGAAATGTTGATGATGGCTCAACCGTCACCGATTGGATGGAACAAGAAAAAGAGCGAGGTATTACGATTACCTCTGCCGCCATCTCCTGCTTTTGGGCAGATCACAAAATCAACATTATTGATACCCCCGGGCATGTTGATTTTACGGTTGAAGTTGAACGTTCTTTGAGAGTGTTAGATGGTGCTGTTGTTGTCTTGTGCGGGGTTTCGGGGGTGGAACCGCAATCGGAGACCGTCTGGCATCAAGCAGATCGCTATAATGTACCACGAATCGCTTATATAAATAAGCTTGACCGGGTAGGGGCAAATTTTGATGCTGCCGTTGCTTCTATTGTGGAACGATTGGGCGCTAACCCGGTTCGGTTGCAACTTCCCATTTTTGAGAAGGATGAATTTACCGGCATTATCGATTTGATCGAAGAGAAAGCGATCTTTTACGACGAGACCTCTTTAGGACGGAAGTATAGCGTTCAGGACGTACCGCTGGAATTTTTAGAGTCCGTAGAGTTGTACCGTGAAGAAATGCTCGACGCAATTTCATTATATGATGATGAAATGACAGAGCATTATCTGGAAATCGAGAATCATCATCTGCTAAATAAAGATTTGATTCGTCGAGCTATACGAAAGGGTACGATTTCCTGCCAAATTGTCCCGGTAATGTGTGGGTCATCCTTTAAGTATAAGGGCGTTCAACCGTTGCTTGATGGTATTATTCAATATTTACCCTCCCCGTTAGATGTTCCGCCAGTAAAAGGGATTCACCCGACGACGCAGATTGAACTTGTTCGGGAAACGGATGATAGCCAGCCGTTGACGGCACTTGCCTTCAAAATTATGGCAGACTCTTACGTCGGTAAATTAACGTTTTTGCGTATTTATTCAGGCTCTTTGAAGGTGGGCGATTCCGTGCTGAATCCCCGGACTGGAAAAACATCGCGGGTGGGTCGATTGCTTGAGATGAAAGCGAACCAGCGTACGAATGTGGAGCAAGCCTTAGCAGGTGATATTGTGGCTGCCGTTGGGTTGCGCGATTTTGCTACGGGAGATACCTTGTGTCTGCCCCAAGACCCTATCGTTCTGGAGAGTATGTCTTTCCCTGATCCCGTAGTCTTCACCGCGGTTGAACCGAAGACGAAAGCGGATGAAGAGAAGCTACAACAAACATTGCTCCAATTTGCTGAAGAAGACCCCAGTTTTCATGTCTCTATCGATAACGATACGGGTCAAACCTTAATTTCTGGGATGGGGGAACTTCATCTCGATGTTATTATTGACCGGATGGTGCGGGAATATAACGTTAATGTGAATGTAGGGCGTCCGCAGGTTGCTTATAAGGAATCCATTTTGGCTACGGCGGAAAGCACCGGTATATTTGAGCGGCAGGTCTCAAATAAAAATATGTTTGCTCAAGTCACATTGCGTGTTCGGCCATTAGAACGCGGCGCAGGATTCACGTTTGATTCTGAAGTATCGGATGACATCATTCCGGGCATGTTTCTTCCGGCGATCCAAAAAGGTGTTCAGGACTCTTTGTCAAATGGTGTTTTGGCAAGTTATCCCCTGACCGATGTCGGGGTTACGGTCATCGACGGGGTGTACCGGGAGCTTGAATCGACAGAATTAGCCTATACGGTTGCCGGTTCTGTTGCGTTTCGACAGGCATTAAACCAAGCACACCCGGTCTTGTTGGAGCCGGTCATGGATGTGGAAGTGATGGTTCCTGAAGAATATGTGGGGGATGTTATTTCCGATTTGAACTCGCGGCGGGGGCGTATCCTAAATATTAGCGACCGCAATAATGTGAAGTTGGTTTCAGCAGATGTAGCACTTTCCGAAATGTTTGGGTATGCGACCGCATTGCGGTCTTTAACTCAAGGGCGAGCGGTTTATTCCATGGAATTTAAATCTTACGATGTTGTTCCTGAGCAAATACAGAATTCTATCATCAACAAATTTACAGGCAATTATTAACGACTTCAACTACCATTTATGGTAACATTAGTTAATTTCTCTTAAGGAGGATATTTCAAAATGGCTAAAGGTGTTTTTGAGCGGACAAAGCCCCACGTTAATGTTGGAACTATTGGGCACGTTGACCATGGTAAAACTACGTTGACCGCCGCAATTACGTTGGTACAGAGCAAGAAAGGTCTAGCTGAAGTTCGGGAATTCGGTTCCATTGACAAGGCGCCAGAAGAGCGTGAACGGGGTATTACGATTGCCACAGCTCACGTGGAGTATGAAAGTGAAAAGCGGCACTATGCGCACGTGGATTGTCCGGGTCACGCAGACTATGTGAAAAACATGATTACCGGGGCCGCGCAAATGGATGGTGCAATCTTGGTCGTTTCCGCCGCGGATGGTCCGATGCCGCAAACGCGGGAACACATCCTGTTAGCGCGTCAGGTGAACGTACCCTATATTGTGGTTTTTCTGAACAAAGTGGATATGGTTGATGACGAAGAACTCTTGGAATTGGTTGAGTTAGAAGTTCGGGAACTTCTCTCCCAGTATGACTTTCCGGGGGACGACTTGCCTGTCATCATGGGTAGTGCATTGCAAGCCATGGAAAATCCCGAAGATGAAGAAAAGACGAAGTGCATTCAAGAACTCATGGATGCATTAGATAGTTACATCCCTGAACCTGAGCGTGATGTGGACCGCCCGTTCTTGATGCCCATTGAAGACGTTTTCAGCATTTCGGGTCGAGGTACTGTGGGTACCGGTCGAGTCGAACGGGGTATTGTTAAAGTGGGGGATAAGCTTCAACGCGTTGGTATTAGAGAAACCATTGATGTGGTGGTTACGGGTGTGGAAATGTTTAATAAGTCCATGCAGGAAGCCCAAGCAGGTGATAATATCGGTCTTCTGCTTCGGGGTATTAAGAAAGAAGATTTGGAACGCGGTATGGTTCTGGCGGCGCCGGGTTCAGTCACACCCCATACTAAATTCAAAGCTGAGGTTTACATTTTGACCAAAGAAGAAGGTGGGCGTCATACACCATTCTTCCGGGGTTATCGGCCTCAATTTTTCTTCCGTACCACTGATGTGACGGGTTCTATCGTTAATATTACAAGCACTGATGCCGGTGAAGTTGAAATGGTGATGCCCGGGGATAACGTCCGGATGGAAGTGGAACTGATTACCCCGATCGCGATGGAAAAAGAACTTCGTTTTGCAATTCGCGAAGGTGGACGTACGGTTGGTGCTGGAGTTATTACCGATATTATCGAATAAAAACGTATTCCGAAAACTGGGTTGTTGGCATGCGGCGTCGTATTAAGGCAACCCAGTTTTCTTCTCTTACGTAAGATTGAAGGTGTAAGCTGATGCAACAGAAAATACGAATCCGACTAAAAGCGTATGACCATCGTGTTTTAGACCAATCAACCGCCGAGATCGTGAATACCGCTAAGCGAACGGGTGCACGGGTTGCCGGACCGATTCCCTTACCGATTAAAAAGACGGTCTACACGGTCAATCGCTCTCCGCATGTGGATAAAAAAAGCCGGGAACAATTTGAAACGCGAATCCATAAACGATTGATTGATATTCATGACAGTAATCCTCAAACGGTAGATGCGTTGATGAAATTGGAGCTACCGGCAGGTGTGGATGTGGAAATCAAAGTTTGAGCATCGATGACATTTATTTAGGATGAAGGTTTAGAATTATGCTAGGTTTAATCGGGAAAAAATTAGGAATGACCCAAGTCTTTGATGAGTCGGGTTTTTTGGTGCCTGTGACGGCGATTGAGGCTGGTCCGTGTGACATTGTGCAGATAAAGACGCCTGAAAAAGAAGGGTATTCTGCACTCCAGTTAGGATTTGGGAAGCGGCGTGAACGGTTATTTAATAAGCCAACGAAAGGTCACTTTTCCAAGGCAAATGTCAAACCTCGTCCGGTTCTGAAGGAGTTTCGGGTAGATTCTGTTGAGGAATATGAGGTTGGTACGCAAATTTCCGTTGATATTTTCGAGACGGGTGAGCGCGTTGATGTTACGGGTACCTCTAAAGGTAAAGGTTTTCAGGGTGTTATCAAGCGCCATAACTTCCATCGAGGTCCCAAAACGCATGGTTCTCATTCTTACCGTCGAACCGGATCCATCGGTGCTTCCGCAGACCCTTCTCGAGTAGTAAAAGGGAAAAAAATGCCGGGTCGAATGGGGAATAAACGCATTACCGTAAAGAATCTGGAAGTGGTTAAAATTGATACAGAGCGAAATATAATTTTGGTTCGGGGTGCAGTGCCCGGTGCGATCAATAGTTATATTATGATAGCAAAGCATAAGAAATAAGCAGAGGAAGAGGTTGTAATGTCCACGGTTACCTATAAGAACAGTTCTGGAAGCAATGTTGGTGAGATGTCCTTGGATGCGCGTATTTTTGATGTAGAACCCAACATTCATTTGATGTATGAAGCTGCAAAAATGTATCTGGCGAACCAGCGTCAAGGTACAGTCGATGTGAAGAGCCGGTCATTTGTCTCTGGGACAACCAAAAAGCCGTTTCGGCAAAAAGGTACCGGGCGGGCACGTCAGGGGAGCCATAAAGTTCCACATTTTAGAGGTGGAGGGATTCCTTTTGGACCGAGTCCTCGGGATTTTAGTTACTCCATACCGAAAAAGATGAAACGGCAGGCATTATTCTCTGCGCTTTCGGCGAAACGTCAAGATGGTGAGATGATCTTTTTGGATGAGTTTACGGTTGAGGCGCCGAAAACGCGATTAGCTCGTAATGTGCTCCGTAATTTAGGCATAGATGATAAAAAAATTCTGGTAGTCACGGATGGAGAAGACCGGAACGTCTATCTCGCGTGCCGAAATCTCCCGAATGTAAACGTCATTCGTGCTCAAAATTTGAATACATACCATGTGTTGAACTGCGAGGTTGTCCTGATGACACGAAAAGCGGTGGAACGTGTGGAGGAGGTCTTTGGTTAAAATGAAATCCATTTATCAAATTATTAAACGACCTATTATCACCGAAAAAAGTACAATTCTTCGGGAAACAGGACACCAATATACGTTTGCCGTAGACCCGCGGGCAAATAAGATTCAAATCAAGCAAGCGATTGAGCAAATTTTCGATGTGCATGTGACGGATGTTCGGACGGCTAAAGTTCATGGCAAACCGCGCCAACAGCGTCCGTATCGTGCCGGTCATGCCCCAGATTGGAAAAAAGCGGTTGTAACACTTCATCCTGAAAGTAAACCCATTGATATCTTTGAAGAAGTTGGTTAGAAACGACATAAGGTAGGAAACTATGGCGATCAAGAAATATAAACCTACAAGTGCGGGACGTCGCTGGGCGAGTTCACTCACTTTTGATGACATCACTTCAACCGTACCGGAGAAGTCTTTATTGCGTCCGATAAAAAAGACCGGTGGGCGTAATAATAATGGCCGGATCACCTCTCGACATCGTGGCGGGGGGCACAAACGCAAATATCGGGTGATCGATTTTAAACGAACCAAAGATAATATCCCAGCAAAAGTGGCTTCCATTGAATATGACCCGAATCGGACCGCGAATATCGCTCTATTGCATTATGTCGATGGTGAAAAGCGTTATATTTTAGCTCCAGTGGGGTTAAAAGTTGGTGAATTTGTCATGAGTGGGTCCGAGGCCGATATCAAGATTGGTAATTGCTTACCCTTACGAGATATTCCCCCGGGAACTTTGGTTCATAATATTGAACTCCAACCGGGACGGGGGGGTCAAATTGCGCGCAGTGCCGGTTCCGCGGCGCAGTTGGCTGTAAAAGAGGGTCGGTATGCCTTACTATCCATGCCTTCTGGCGAAGTTCGGCGGGTTTTGTTGGATTGCCGGGCGACTGTGGGTCAGGTGAGTAACGCGGATTGGGCAAACGTCCAATTAGGTAAAGCAGGTCGTGCACGATGGTTAGGAAAGCGCCCCCATGTACGCGGCGTGGCTCAAAATCCCGTTGACCACCCGATGGGTGGTGGTGAAGGACGTTCCAGTGGGGGTCGCCATCCGGTATCACCTTGGGGTAAACCGGCTAAAGGTGGGAAGACCCGCCGTAAAAAACCGTCTGATAAATTGATTGTCCGAAGTCGAAAAGCTAAAAACCGTTCATAGTTTGACTCTAATTGAGGTATTGTTTCGATGCGTTCGATTAAAAAAGGTCCATATATAGAGAAGAGCTTGCTCAAAAAAGTCGAGGATATGAATAAGCGGAATGAGCGCAAAGTCATTAAGACATGGTCGCGCCGTTCAACCATATCCCCGGAATTTGTAGGGCATACGTTTGCGGTGCATAACGGCAATAAATTTATCCCGGTGTATGTGTCGGAAAATATGGTGGGACATAAATTGGGCGAGTTTGCGCCAACTCGTACCTTTCGAGGTCATGCGGGCAAAAAGGCTGAAAAGGGTTCTAAAGTTAGGTAAATCGATTAATCTAAGGAACTATGCAGGTATTGGAGAGTCGTTTTATGGAAGCGAAAGCTACAACGCGGTATGTTCGTATCTCTCCGCGAAAGATGAGACAGGTCATTGATTTGATTCGGGGTAAAGATGTTGAATCCGCGTACCAGATTCTACGGTTTACACCGAAGCGTGCGGCATATCCGATCTATAATACGCTCCGATCCGCGGTCAGCAATATTGGGAATATTGCTGATGCCAGTGGGGTGGAAGTTGAAGATTTGTATGTCAAAAAAATCTTTGTAAATGAGGGTCCTACGTTTCGAGGCCGGTTTCGTCCTCGGGCAATGGGACGTGCGACGCGGATTCGTCGTCGGACATCACATTTAACCATAGTTGTTGCAGAGAAGAACTAATAGGAGGTATTTCCGTTGGGTCAAAAAACACATCCGATCGGACTTCGAGTTGGTGTTATCAAAACCTGGCAATCCCGCTGGTTTAGCGAGAGAAATTTTGCAAACTTGCTGGAAGAAGACCAGACGATCCGAAAATATATCAAAAATCGACTCAGCCGAGCCAGTGTCTCGAAAATTGATATTGAACGGACGGTGAACCGGGTGAGGGTTACTATCCACACTGCCCGACCGGGAATTGTGATTGGTCGTCGGGGTGCAGAAGTCGATAAGCTTCGGGATGAATTGAAACATCTGACCGGCAAAGATGTCCATATTGAAATTAGCGAAATTAAGAAAGCAGAATTGGATGCACAGTTGGTCGGTGAAAGTATTGCCCGTCAGTTAGAAGGACGTGTTGCTTATCGCCGTGCAATGAAAAAAGCGGTTTCCGCTACCATGCGGGCGGGGGCAGAAGGGATTCGCGTCGCCTGTTCTGGGCGCCTCGGTGGTGCAGAAATGGCTCGGCACGAAGGCTACCGTGAAGGACGGGTTCCGTTGCATACTCTTCGGGCCGATATCGATTACGCCTCGGTAACGGCATATACAACCTATGGTACTATCGGTGTTAAAGTATGGATTTTTAAAGGTGAAGTGTTGGGTACGGAAGGTTCATTACCTTCTGCATAGTTCCGATCTATAGTTGCGATGATATATTAAGGGAGTACTGGACAAATGTTAATGCCGAAGCGTGTAAAACGACGGAAACAACAGCGAGGAAATCGACGCGGTAAAGCCTACCGGGGCTCTACCATTTCATTTGGAAGTTACGGCTTACAGGCGCAGGAAGCGGGATGGATTACAAGTCGCCAGATTGAAGCGGCGCGTATTGCACTAACCCGTAAGATTCGGCGAGGCGGTAAAATCTGGATTCGTATTTTCCCAGATAAACCGATTACCCTCAAGCCCGCTGAGACTCGAATGGGGAAAGGTAAAGGAAACCCGGAATATTGGGTGGCTGTTGTGAAACCCGGACGAATTATGTTTGAAATGGAAGGTGTCGGCGTTGATCTTGCCCGGGAGGCAATGCGACTCGCATCCTTTAAATTACCGATCAAAACAAAGTTTATTGTTCGTGAAGGAATAGAAAGTTAAGAGGTTTGGTGATGCGTGCTGATGATTTACGGGAATACACCGTGAGCGAACTGGAAGATCATATCCACGATTTAGAAGAAAATTTATTTTCGTTGAGAATGCAGCATGGTACTGGTCAACTGGATAATACCGCAAAGCTTGCGCAGGTTCGGAAAGATTTGGCTCGGGCAAAAACGGTGCTGAGAGAACATCAACTGGGAATTCGGACTCTGGCAGGACACAATTAAAGCTTGACAAGGAGAAAGTTATGCGTGGACGGCGAAAAGTCCGTACAGGGACTGTCGTAAGTGATAAAATGGATAAAACCGTTGTCGTGAATGTCGAACGTCGCGTGCAACACCCGTTGTATGGTCGAATCGTGAAACGGTCAAAACGGGTCAAAGTACATGATGAGCATAATCAGTGCGGGATCGGAGACCGGATTCGTATTATGGAGACGCGACCTTTGAGCCGGGATAAACGCTGGCGTCTTGTCGAAATTATCGAAAAAGCCAAATAATTGCTTTCTGAGGAGATGACCTACGATGATTCAATCCAATACTTATTTGAATGTCGCGGATAATTCCGGCGCAAAACGTGTACAATGTATTACGGTCTTAGGTGGAACACGGCGCCGGTATGCCCGTATTGGTGATATTATTACCGTGGCAGTAAAAGACGCGCTTCCGAATGCGAATATCAAAAAAGGTGACGTCGTTCGGGCGGTTGTGGTACGGACACGAAAAGAAATCCGCCGGAATGATGGCTCGTATATCCGTTTTGATGATAATGCGGCGGTGATTATTAACGATGCTAAAGAACCAAGAGGTACCCGTATTTTTGGTCCGGTGGCACGTGAACTCCGCGAAAAAAAGTTTATGCGCATCGTTTCGTTGGCTCCAGAAGTTATCTAATGTTATAGGTGAGGTGTGTGATGCATATTGTTAAAGGTGATACGGTTCTGGTTATTTCAGGAAATGATCGGGGTAAAACCGGTAAAGTGCTTAAAGTCTTGCGGAAAGGTCGCAGTCGATGGCAACGGAATAAACGCATCCGGTCTTATGCTAAGGAGCGTTTAGTTGTGGTTGAACATGTGA
The DNA here is from genome assembly GCA_003697105.1 of Gemmatimonadota bacterium. Taxonomy (GTDB): domain Bacteria; phylum 4572-55; class 4572-55; order J002; family J002; genus J002. The sequence continues at coordinate 26,561 of RFFQ01000096.1, forward strand.
ATTTTATCAAACGCCACACGCGTAAAAATATGTCTCAGGCAATGCCCGAAGGTGGGATTTTGGAACGGGAAGCTCCAGTCCATATCTCAAACTTAATGCTTGTGTGCCCCAATTGTGGTGCCCCAACCCGTGCCGCTTCACGTGTGTTAGATAATAATGAGCGAATCCGAATCTGCAAAAAATGCGGTGATGATATTCCGAAACCACAAAATGCCTAAGTTGAAGGAGGTACGGTGAGATATGAGTGTGCCGCGTTTAAAACATCATTATCAAGAGACGGTATTGCCCGCTTTGACAAAAGAGTTTGGGTATAAAAACGTCCATCAAGTTCCTAAAATTGAAAAAATCGTCTTAAATATGGGTGTAGGAGAAGCCACGGATAATCCAGCAATGCTGGATGCAGCGGTTGAAGACCTCTCGATTATTACAGGACAAAAGCCTAAAATCACAAGAGCTAAAAAGGCGATTGCCAGCTTTAAAATTCGAGAAGGGAACCCCATTGGGTGCAAAGTGACTTTGCGAGGTGCCCGGATGTATGAATTTCTGGACCGATTTATCAGCATTGCTATCCCGCGAATTCGTGACTTTCGGGGAATTCCACGTAAATCGTTTGACGGTCGTGGCAATTTTTCAATGGGTGTCACCGAGCAAATTATCTTTCCTGAAATTGATTATGACCGTGTCAAGAAAATTCGAGGTATGGATATTACAATCGTGACGACAGCAGAAAGTGATGCGGAAGCATTTGCCCTGTTGCGTGAACTAGGAATGCCATTTCGTAAAGCGTAACTAAAGTGAGGAGTTTCAAGTGGCTAAAAAGTCGATGATCGCCAAGCAGAAACGAAAACCTAAATTTTCCACTCGCCAGTATAACCGTTGCCGTCAATGTGGGCGACCGCGAGCATATATGCGTAAGTTCGGTATTTGCCGCATCTGTTTTCGGGAAATGGCGTTGGAAGGATTAATTCCAGGCGTGACCAAATCGAGTTGGTAGTTCTCGTTTCGTTTTTCTGAAATTTTAATTTTTTGTGGAGGTAGCTTCGCTGTGTCGATGACAGACCCTATTGCAGATATGTTGACCCGAATTCGGAATGCACTACATGCGAAACATCGCAGAGTGGATATTCCGTCATCTAAACTCAAAAAGAGTATCGCCAAGATTTTAGTAGAAGAAGGCTATTTGGATGCGGTAAAATATGTGGAAGATGGCAAACAAGGTACGATTCGGTTGTATCTGCGCTATGACAAAGATGAGCAGAGTGTTATTCGTGGCTTGCAACGTGTCAGCAGACCCGGATTGCGCAAGTATGCCGGAAGCAAAAGTATCCCTCGTGTTCAAGGTGGCTTGGGTATCGCTATTGTTTCAACGTCCGATGGGGTGCTGGTAGACCGGGATTGCCGGAAGAAAAATGTTGGCGGCGAAGTCTTGTGCTATGTTTGGTAATAATTAGGAGAATATTATGTCTAGAATAGGAAAACTCCCCATCACCATACCAAGTGCCGTTAATATTTCTATTAAAGACCATGTTGTGACGGTGAACGGTCCCAAAGGCGAACTTACTCGTGCCTTTTCGCCGGAAATGATAATTGAGATGGAAAATGGAACCCTCTCTATCCGCCGTCCGTCGGATTCCCCCTCCCATAAAGCATTACATGGGTTGACACGCTCGCTATTGGCAAATATGGTAGAAGGGGTGACCAATGGTTTTTCTAAAAAGTTGACGATCATTGGCGTTGGCTATCGAGCAGAGCTTTCTGGAAAATCGTTAACTCTCCGGTTGGGCTATTCTCATCCGATTACCGTTGAACCGCCAGAAGGCATTACGTTTAGTGTAGATAAAAATGGTACCGAGATTGTTGTTTCAGGTTCGGATAAGGAAGTTGTCGGACAAGTGGCGGCGAATATCAGAGGGCTACGACCCCCGGAACCGTATAAAGGCAAAGGGGTCCGTTACGAAAATGAAAATGTTCGTCAAAAAGCGGGTAAGTCCGGTAAGAAGTAATCGTCTCTGGTGTTGTCCAGAGCTTGGTGGAGGCTTTATAAATGGAAACTATGAGTAAAAAGCGTCGGTTGGCTCGGGCGGTTCGCCGTCGCCGTGTTCGTAAAAAAGTCATCGGTACGGCAGAACGTCCACGCTTGAATGTATTTCGTAGTAGTAAGCATATCTATGCGCAATTGATCAATGATAAAAATGGTACGACGTTGGCATCTGCCTCGACATTATCAGAAGATGTTCGATCTCAAGTCACCGCAGAAATGAAAAAGTGTGAACGCAGTAAACTCGTTGGGAAAGCAATTGCTGAACGAGCACGCTCCAAAGGAATTACCGCAGTGACGTTTGATCGAAATGGGTATGTGTATCATGGGCGGATTCAAGCGTTGGCGGAAGGTGCCCGCGAAGCCGGTTTGGAATTCTAAATTAGGTAAGAAAGGAGCAGATCGTTGCAACGGGATCGAAATATGAATGCAGAAGGCATGGACCTCATGGAACGCGTTGTGGCTGTAAACCGATGTGCCAAAGTGGTGAAAGGTGGACGACGCTTCCGTTTTAATGCAATTGTTACGGTTGGAAATGGCAACGGTGTTGTCGGAATTGGTTTAGGGAAAGCCAACGAAGTAGCCGATGCGATCCGAAAAGGGACAGAAGACGCTCGCAAGAACATGATCCGGATACCCCTCGTTAAAGGCGGTACGATTCCGTATCGTATCGTCGGTAAGTATGGTGCCGGAAAGGTATTGCTCAAACCGGCCGCAGATGGCACCGGCGTAATTGCCGGTGGTGGGGTTCGGGCCGTATTAGAAGTGGCTGGGGTGAAGAACATCTTGACAAAGAGTTTAGGTTCAAATAATCCGCACAATATTGTGAAGGCAACTTATACGGCACTCAAAAACTTGCGTTCTGCATCTGAAGTTGCAAAAGCGCGAGGCAAGAAGGTCGAAGAGATTTATAGCTAGTCTGTTTGTAGAGATAGGGTAGATAATTATGATGCTGAAAGTGACTCAAGTTAAAAGTGTGATTGGTCGTCACACAAAACAAAAATTGACCATGCAAGCGTTAGGTCTGCGGAAGATAAATCAAACGGTACTCCATCATGATACGCCTCAGATCCGTGGAATGCTGGATAAAGTTCAACACCTGGTTTCGGTAGAGGAGGTCGAAGACGATGCAATTGCATGATCTAAAACCGGCAAAAGGCGCGGTTCGGAAACGGAAACGAGTGGGTCGCGGACAAGGTTCTGGAAAAGGTCGGACGGCGGGTCGAGGGCATAAGGGCCAACGCTCGCGTTCCGGTTTCAAAAGCCGTCCCTGGTTTGAAGGGGGGCAAATGCCTTTAGCGCGGCGATTACCCGGTAAAGGGTTTAACAACAAAAAATTTAAAACCATCTATCAGATTGTCAATGTAGCGGATTTAGCGAATCTGGAAGGTGAGGTGAATCCTGCTATCTTAAAAGAGCGGGGATTGATCCGTAAAACTACAGTACCGGTCAAAATCTTAGGTGATGGAGACCTTACGAATCCGTTAACTATTACAGCGGCTGCATTTAGCCGTTCTGCAAAGGAGAAGATTGAAAAAGCCGGTGGTCAAGCGATTGTTCAATCCGCAGGGAGACACAAATAAAAATGCTGAATAGCTTTCAAAATATCTTCAAGATTCCGGAGTTACGTAATCGGGTTATCTTCACCTTGTCGATTTTGGTTGTGTACCGGATCGGAGCACATATCCCCGTACCGGGAATTGATAGTGCGGCAATGGGTGAGTTTATGCGACAGCAGGCAAGCACACTTTTCGGACTATTTGATATGTTCGTGGGGGGTGCTTTGGCAAAAGCGAGTATTTTCGCACTGGGAATTATGCCGTATATCAGTGCCTCCATTATTCTCCAATTGTTTACGGCGGTCTTCCCGTATTTTGAACGATTGAAAAAAGAAGGTCCCGAAGGACAGAAAAAAATTACCCAATATACGCGTTATGGAACGGTCGGGCTTTCCGCTTTGCAAGCATGGGGGATGGCGGTTTTTATTGAAAGTATGAATAGCGCAGGTTTAAACGTCGTTCCAGAACCGGGATGGGGTTTCCGCCTGCTCACGACGTTAACATTGACCGCCGGGACGGTTTTTGTGATGTGGCTCGGTGAGCAAATCTCAGAACGGGGTATCGGTAACGGGATTTCGCTCTTGATCTTTATTGGGATTGTCGCCACCTTTCCACAAGGTGTTTTGGAATCTGTGGAGTATTTTCGCCAAGGGTTGATGTCTCTATTCCAAGTAATTTTGTTGGTTGTCTTGGCGGTGTTAGTGACGGCGGCAGTGATTTATATTACCCAAGGACAACGTAAAATTCCGGTACAATATGCAAAACAGTTCCGAGGGCGGAAAGTTTACGGAGGGCAAAGTACACATATTCCATTGCGTGTCAATACGGCGGGTGTGATTCCAATCATTTTTGCGCAATCATTGATTATGTTTCCCAGCACCATGGCGGCGGTTTTCCGGGTTGAATGGATGCGGGTTGTGGAATCATGGTTTGCGCCCGGCGCGCCGTTATATCTAATTGTGTATTCCCTGTTGATTATCTTTTTCGCTTATTTTTATACTGCTATTATCTTTAACCCCGTTGATCTTGCCGATAATATGAAACGGTATGGCGGGTTCATCCCGGGCATTCGTCCCGGTAAACGGACGTCCGATTATATTGATCGTGTCTTGACGCGGATTACATTACCCGGTGCTATATTTTTGGCGTTGATCTCAATCTTTCCCTACTTTTTGATTCAGTCCATTCATGCTCCCCAATTGTTGAGTTACAATTTAGGGGGAACTGGATTGCTCATCGTTGTCGGGGTTGGGCTTGACACGTTGCAGCAAATTGAAACGCATTTACTGATGCGACACTATGATGGTTTCATGAAGAAGGGTAAAATTAGAGGGCGGATTGGTCGCGGATAAGCCTTTGATAAAGGTCTGACACAATGCACTTATTGCTGTTGGGTGCCCCCGGTTCCGGAAAAGGGACACATGCCAGTCGCTTACAGCATGACTACGGCATTCCCCAAATCTCGACAGGTGATATCCTGCGAGAGCATATCCGTAAAGGTACGAAATTTGGGCATATTGCAAAAAAGTATATCGACCAAGGAGATTTGGTACCGGATGATGTCGTGTTAGATATGATTTCGGTTCGTCTCGATGCCCCGGATTGTAAAAATGGGTTTACCTTGGATGGATTCCCGCGGACCATCAATCAGGCGGAAGGGTTAAGCCGGTTACTAAATGCCAAAAATGCTATGTTGGATCATGTCATCAAATTAACGGTTTCACCGGATGTCTTGGTTCACCGGTTAACGAACCGGCGTATCTGTTCCCAATGTGGGGCGGTTTATAATTTAGTTATAAATCCTCCCCAAAAGCCTCGTGTGTGTGATCGCTGTGGTGGAGAGGTCATTCAACGTCCTGATGATAATGAACATACGATTCAGAAACGATTTTCAGTTTACATGAATCAAACGCGTCCTTTAGTGGAATATTACCAATCAAAAGGATTGCTCGTTGACATTTCGGGTGAAGGCTCATTTGATGAAGTTTATCAGCGGATTTTGAGAGTTATTAAGGTGAAGTGATACAGGATGATCGTCCGAAAATCGAAGCGGGAAATTGAGAAAATCCGCGAGAGTTGTCAGATTGTTGCCAAAATCTTGCGAATGCTTGAAGCTGAAATTAAGCCTGGTGTTTCCACGGGTTATTTGGATACATTAGCAGAAACGTTTATTCAGGACCATGGTGGTTCTCCGGCATTCAAGGGATATAAAATTAAGCAAGAAGGAAAAACCCTTGTTTTCCCGGGTAGTATTTGTGCTTCCATCAACGATGAGGTCGTTCATGGTATCCCAAATCCGCAACGCTATTTGAGAGAGGGTGACATCATCAGCATTGATGTGGGTGTGAAAAAGAATGGCTACTATGGGGATTCTGCCTGGACATTTCCTGTGGGTGATGTTAATCCAGACATACAGCGTTTGCTGGATGTCACCAAAACCTGTTTAACTCTTGCAATTCAGAATGCCCGGGCGGGCAATCGAGTGTCGGACATTGCCAGTGCCGTTCAAGGCTATGCGGAAAAACATAACTGTTCGGTTGTTCGGGAATATGTAGGACATGGCATCGGACGCAATATGCATGAAGAACCTCAAGTTCCGAACTATGTTCCCTTTCAAAAAGACCCGGTTTTGAAAGCCGGATATACCATTGCCATTGAGCCAATGATCAACCTTGGGAGTGCCGAAGTGCGTGTGTTGGATGATGGTTGGACGGTTGTCACCGCAGATGGGAAATGGTCAGCTCATTTTGAACATACGGTTGTTATTTTACAAGATAAAACTTTGGTTTTAACTCAACTCGATGAGGCATACGGATAAATGGCTAAAAAAGAAGATACAATTCAAGTTGAAGGTACGGTACTCGAATCCTTACCAAATGCAATGTTCCGGGTTGAGTTGGAAAATGGGCATGAAATTTTGGCATATGTTTCCGGTAAAATGCGGATGCACTTTATCCGGATTTTACCCGGTGACCGGGTGACCGTGGAGATTTCACCGTATGATCTGTCCAGAGGTCGTATTACTTATCGATTTAAATAATAAGGATAAGGAATTATGAAAGTTCGTCCCTCAGTAAAGCGAATTTGTGAGTATTGTAAAGTGATTAAACGACGGGGAGTTATCCGCGTTATTTGTTCGCGGAATCCAAAACATAAACAGCGACAAGGTTAAAGGAGGTTTTCGTGGCTCGTATTGCTGGTATTGACTTACCACGAAATAAGCGGGTAGAAGTAGCTTTGACCTATATTTATGGGATTGGGCGTACCTCTGCCAAAAAAATTTTGGATGCCGCAGGTGTGGATTATAGTACGCGCGTCCATGACCTAACCGAAGGTGAGATCAATCGCCTTCGCCGTGAAATTGAAGCGAACTATAAAGTGGAAGGCTCGCTTCGTGCGGAAGTAAATATGAATGTGAAACGACTAATGGATATTGGATGTTATCGGGGTCTGCGCCATCGTCGAGGGTTGCCGGTGCGAGGACAACGAACCAGTACCAATGCTCGTACACGGAAAGGTCCTAAACGTACTGCCGGTTCCGGACGTCGTAAGATTACAAAGAAATAATTAATAAACCATAGGAGTAGCAATTCAATGGCACAACCGAAGAAGAAACGCGGTCAGAAAAAGGTTAAAAAAAGAGTAGAGGCGTTAGGGGTTGCCCATATTCGGGCAACATTCAATAACACTATTGTAACCATCACCGATATGTCAGGAGGAGTTATCTCTTGGGCAAGTGCCGGAAAGATTGGTTATAAAGGCTCCAAAAAAAGTACTCCTTTCGCGGCAGGTCAAGCCGCTGAGGCGGCTGCAAAAGAAGCAATGGATATGGGCCTGCAAAAAGTTGAAGTTTGGGTGAAAGGTCCAGGCTCGGGTCGAGAATCTGCCATTCGTTCCTTGCAAGTGGCAGGATTGACCATTGTCGCAATTAAAGATGTAACCCCTATTCCTCATAACGGATGCCGTCCGCGTAAGCGTCGTCGGGTTTAGTGAAGGAGATCATTGATGGCAAGATATACGGGTCCTGTTTGTAAATTATGTCGTCGGGAAGGACAAAAGTTATTTCTCAAAGGTGAACGATGCTTTTCGGACAAATGCGCAATTGAGCGTCGTAATTTTATTCCGGGCCAACACGGTCAGCGGCGGCGGTCTAAAATTTCCGAGTACGGTATTCAATTGCGGGAAAAGCAAAAAGTTCGTCGAATGTATGGTGTTTTGGAACGTCAATTTCGGACGTACTTCAAAAAAGCGGCACGCAAATCCGGTGTGACCGGGCATAACCTGCTTCAAATATTGGAACGACGCTTGGATAACGTCGTTTATCGCTTAGGTATTGCGCCGTCTCGTCAGGCAGGTCGCCAATTGGTACGACATGGCCACTTTTTGGTGAATGGCCGGAAAGTCAATATTCCATCCTATCTGGTCAATGCCGGGGATGAAATTACCGTGCGAGAAAAAAGCATGGAAGTTGTTCGAAATTTATCCCGGAAAGGTCGGATAAATATCCCTGCATGGTTGTCCCTCGATGCCCCTAAACTGACCGGCACCGTTTTACAATTACCCACCCGGGATGATATTACGGTTCCGATTCAAGAACAGCTTATCGTGGAGTTGTATTCAAAATAAACACAACTTGTACAGATGCTGGAATACGATTCTGTATGTTAAATTCTGCTCGAATCTTTCACAGAATTTTAACCTAAAAAAGGATAATAGCGTCATATGAAATTAAAAGGCTTTCAGATGCCTCGTTCGATCCAATTTGATGAGGACACCCTGACTCCCCAATACGGTGAGTTTATTGTCGAACCGCTGGAGCGAGGTTTTGGTACAACTCTTGGTAATGCATTGCGCCGCACGTTATTGTCATCTATCGAAGGTGCCGCGGTAAGCGCCGTTAAATTTGATGGTGTCTTACATGAATTTTCCGCATTGCCCGGCGTCGTTGAGGATGTGCCGGAAATCATTCTGAACTTAAAAAGTCTCGCGGTTCGATTGCATGGCGATGAAGATAAGAAAATATACTTAAATGCCAAACGTGAAGGTGAAATTACAGCGGCGGATATTCGTACGGACGGTACCGTTGAGATCGTAAACCCCGATTTATATATTGCTACGCTCAATAAAGGTGCAGAACTCAATATGGAACTCACTGTAACCAAAGGGCGCGGGTATGTGGAAGCGGTTAACGGGCAGAATCACTCGATCGGTATGATTCCAATCGATGCGATTTATTCCCCGGTAAAACGAGTTAATTATCGGGTCATGAATACCCGTGTGGGACAACGAACAGATTATGACCGTTTGCTCTTGGAAGTGGTTACGGATGGGTCGTTATCGCCAGATGATGCGGTAATTCAAGCCGCACATGTGCTACGCGAACACCTCTTGTTATTTGTCAACCTGCGGGAAGAACCGGTAGATGTGGAAGAAGAAGAGGTCGACCGAGAACGAGAACGGATCCAAAAGCTATTGCAGATGAGTGTAGATGAACTTGAACTTTCTGTTCGCTCCAGCAACTGCTTGCAAGCCGCAAATATTGATACCTTAGGTGATTTGGTGCAAAAAACTGAAGTGCAAATGCTGAAATATCGGAATTTTGGACGGAAATCCCTGCAAGAAATTTCTTCAATTTTAGAAGAGCTCGGTCTGCATTTTGGAATGGATGTAGCCCCCTATCTGGATGAAGCACCGGTGGAAGATTCCGCTTCGGATGCTGATGTGACAGAAGATGATGAATAAACCTTAACCAAAAGTGGTGTGATTAATGCGACATCGTAAATCTATTGCAAAACTCGGTCGAACCGCAAGCCACCGGAAGGCACTGATGCGGAATATGGCACTCGCGCTTTTAAAATACCGTCGAATTCGGACGACACAAGCAAAAGCAAAAGCGCTCCGGCCGTATGTGGAAAAGTTGATAACCCTCGCCAAACGAGGTGACCTCCACGCTCGACGCCAAGTGTTGAAACATATCCAAGACCCCAAATTGGTCAGAGTGTTATTTGATGTGTTGGCGCCGCGTTATATGGATCGACCCGGAGGTTATACCCGCATTTTGAAGTTAGACAATCGAACCGGTGATGGTGCGCCAATGGCGATCTTGGAACTGGTCGATGAAGATTTTGAAACTTTCGGTACGGATTCTGACGAAAACAGCGGGGAATAACGGGTTTAGAAAATATTCAATCAAGTTCAATAAAAAAGACAGATAGCATACCACTATCTGTCTTTTTTATTGAACAAAGGGAAACAGTCTGGGGCGGTATTTATCCCACATTGAGCAGTTGCCCCATGTAAAAAAATGATTTATCGTGATAGATTTTGTTTTTGGTCTTATTTTGGAATCAGTTACGTTGGTTCCAGTTGATA
>RFFQ01000097.1 GCA_003697105.1 Gemmatimonadota bacterium
AACTCACAAACTCATCAAACTCACAAACTCATCAAACTCACAAACTCATCAAACTCACAAAAACGGAGGTTGTTATGCGTAAGTTTTGGCTTGTTCTAGGCATGTTGATATTCTTTGGGGGAATATGGTACATCTGGTACATGCACAACAAAATAAAGGTTTCAGAAGAAGAATCGGCGCCAATGATGATCATGGGACCGGAAAAAGTCAAAGGCGAACCTAAAAAAGCACCGAACGAGTGGTTTTACCGGCAGCGGGCATATCCATATCCTGAAATCCGGCAGGAGAGTTTTCAACAAGCGTTAGGTCAGGCAAAGCGGGATTATGCTGCCACATCTGCGCATTTACGCACGCCAGAATGGGAATTTGCCGGACCCACCAACATCGGAGCACGGATTACGGATTTAGCAGTACATCCAGATGATCCAAATACGATTTACGCGGGTGCGGCAAGCGGGGGAATCATCAAATCCACCGATGGGGGTACGACGTGGCAACCCATTTTTGATGATGTCGCTCCTGCACCAATGGGTGCGGTTGCGATTGATCCCAACAATCCTGATATTTTGTATGCCGGAACGGGTGAAGCCAATGCCTCTAGTTATAGTTTTTTTGGTGTTGGAATGTTCAAATCTACTGATGCAGGAGCCACCTGGAGCGGGATTGGGCTTGAGGACACTCGCTATATTGGGCGTATCGCCATCGATCCGGAAAATTCAAACCGATTATTTGTAGCCGCTTGCGGTAAGCTCTTCGGGACAAATGCGGAACGTGGCATCTATCGCTCTACGAATGGCGGTGATAGTTGGGAACGGGTTTTGTTTGTCAGCGACTCTACCGCGGCAATTGATGTCGCACTCAAACCCGACAATCCAAATGTGGTTTATGCCGCCATGTGGGAACGCGTTCGTGGCTTGAATTATCGCAAATCCGGTGGTCACACTTCCGGCTTATGGAAATCCACAGATGGTGGCAATACTTGGAGCGAGATGACTAATGGTCTGCCACAGGGAAGTAATGTCGGACGTCCGGCAATTGGAGTGACTCCAGATGACCCAAACTATGTTTACGCCATCTATGCCGATGATCCGGGTTACTTTTTGGGCGTTTATCGCTCTACCGACGCCGGATCGTCTTGGACCCAACTGAATAGCAATGGTCTGGAAAATATGTACCGTAGTTTTGGCTGGTATTTTGGACGAATCCAACCCAGCCCACTTGATAAAGATTTGGTTTACGTACTCGGCGTCAGCCTTCATCGCACCACAAACGGTGGGCAAAGTTGGGTTACCTTGGCAGATTACGGGATTGGCGATATTCACGTCGATCACCATGCGCTTTGGATCAATCCCGCAGATGGAACTGTAATCAATGGGAACGATGGTGGAATTTACGCCAGTACAAACAACGGCACTAGTTGGACAAAATTTTATGATTTGCCCATCAGCCAATTTTATGCAATTGCAATTGATCACAGCAACCCCCACCGCCTTTATGGCGGCACTCAGGATAACGGTACACTTCGCACCTGGGATGGTAGCACCGATAATTGGGATCATATTTTGGGGGGTGACGGCTTTTACTGTCTCGTCCATCCACAAAACTCAAATATCATCTGGGCAGAATCCCAATACGGAAATCTTCAAAAATCGACCGATGGTGGCAATGATTTTAATTCCGCCTTATCTGGAATCGATAATAATGATCGGACGAACTGGTCAACCCCGGTGGTGATGGACCCGACCAATCCCGATGTGATGTATTACGGCTCTATGCGCGTTTATCGCAGTACAAATGGCGCAAATTCGTGGACGCCAATCAGTGGCGACTTGACCAACGGTTACAGTGGCTCCCCTAGCTTTAACACGATCACCACCATTGCCGTGGCAACCACGGATCCCAACGTGATTTATGTCGGTACAGACGATGGCAATGTGCAGGTGACGTTTGATGGCGGCGATAACTGGCACCACATTTCGGCAGATTTACCCAACCGCTGGATCACGCGAGTCGCCGTAGACCCGACAGATGCGTTGATCGCGTATGTCACACTCTCTGGTTTCCGTTGGGAGGAGGAAATACCACATGTGTTCCGTACCACGGACGGCGGGAACAGTTGGACGAATATTTCCGGAAATTTGCCGGAAGCACCGGTCAATGTGCTGATTATTGATCCCGAAAATACGAATGTTCTTTATGTTGGGACAGATTTTGGTGTGTATTACACCCAAAATCTGGGAGGGTTTTGGCGCCGTTTAGGAGGTAACCATCCTCTCTGTCCGGTGGTTGATCTGAAACTGCATAATCCTACCCGCAAGTTGGTTTCGGGTACATACGGGCGTTCCATGTTTACCCTCGATCTAGAATCCATTGACACCGAAGGTTTCCAAGGATACATCACCGATAGTAACAGCGGTGATCCAGTCAATCACGTCCGGGTATTCGTCCCAGATCAGGGTTATGAGGCATTTAGTGACGAAAATGGACATTATTTTTTACCGACACCCCCGGGAACATACACCTTGCACGCGGAACGGTTCGGTTATGCGGACTGGCTCTCTGAAATGGAATATACGGTCGCTGTAGAAGAAACGGTTGAAGTGGATATTACCCTAACACCCCATACCACCGGTCATTTTTCGGGTAGTGTCAGCAGTTCACGGGGCGGTATGGTTGCCGGCGCCCAATTTACGGCATCCGGCGTGCCGATTGATCCATTTTATACGGATGAACGTGGGATGTTTGCCACCAATTTACCCGGAGATTACGAGTACACGTTTACTATTTCCGCACCCGATCATGATCCGCAAGAATTGACGGTATTTATCCCCGCCGGTGGCGAGACGGAAGAGACGTTGCAACTCAATTTTGTGCAAAGTTTTGAGAGCAGTGATGGCGCATTCACTCGCAGTAATGGTTTCAATGAATGGGAGTGGGGAACACCTACCGAAAATGGAGGTCCTCCCGCCGCTTACGAGGGTCAGAACGTATGGGGCACGGATTTGGATGGTCTGTATGATCCGGTACGGAATTATGCGTTATTCTCCCCGGTGTTTTCCTTAGCCCAAACCGCGGATGAAACCAAACTGGTGATTCAAACGTGGTACGAGACCAACGAAGGTTGGGACGGGGGCAATGTCGCCATTTCAGTTGATGGGGGAACAACGTGGCACCGGATCGATCCCACCGGCGGGTATCCGAGCCACTCCATCGTGGCGATGAGTGGCCAACCCGGCTTTAGTGGCAGCAGCAACGGCTGGAGACGAGTGGAATTCCCGCTGGACGATTACCGCGGCCAATCCGTGAAATTTCGATTCCGGTTTGGAGCAACCAATTCCCAAGGTCGGGGTTGGTTTTTCGATAATTTCGCCGTTTATGGCGCAACGGATTTTTACACAGCGATTGACGGTCTCAAATTAAATCAACTTGCTACGCCAGCCGTGGTACAATTGGGTCAAAATTATCCGAACCCATTTAATCCTTCCACCACGATTCCTTTTGCGTTACCGGAGGCGGCATCCGTGTCGGTCAAAGTGTATGATATGAATGGCAAATTGATACGGGTGTTGGCAGATGGTATCTTTGAAGCGGGACATCACCGGCTGGTGTGGGATGGTAAAAATGAGCAGGGACAAGCCGCTCGTTCCGGAGTGTATGTGTACCGGCTGGAAACCGGTAATCAAGAACAGAGCAAATCAATGCAATTGATCAAATAAGATTAAAAAACCGGCGATCATCATGGATCGCCGGTTTCATTTTTTAGAATGGGGAGGGAGAGGAGATTTGAACTCCCGACCTCTTGATCCACAGTCAAGCGCTCTAACCAGCTGAGCTACACCCTCCACCGGTATTTCTGGTTACGTGGTGACGTGAAAACTATATGATGGGTTTGATTTTGTCAAGTTCAAAATCAGGGGGTTATTCACCAAGTTTTTCTTTGAGCATCTCCAACAAGGTATCAATTTCCACCGGTTTGACCAGATACCCCGCTGCGTTTTCCCGCATTTCCCGATCCAGTTCAGTATCCCCCCCTTTAGCGGTTAAGAAAATGATCGGGATGTGAGCCGTTTCTGGGTCTTCGCGTAAAACACGAAAGACATCATAACCGTTCATATTCGGCATCATGATGTCACATAAAATTAAATCTGGCTTGAGCGACCGCGCTTTTTCAATCCCCACATCGCCATCTTCTGCCGTATGAGCGTCATATCCCCCCAGGTTCAAAATCTGCACAATAATATCCCGATTGAATTCTTCATCTTCAATCAGCAGAACCGTTGCCATCAGTGGTCTCACATCTATTATTAAAAGTGAATGCGTTAGAAACGCCTAAGTGTTGCCACAATACATGAAAACAGCAGACGTGTCAATGACAAAATCGAGTGCTACCTCATTTTTTCTGTGAACCGCAAACGGATTGGGTTTGTTCAGATCATCATCGTCTCTTATTGGGGCTAAGGTAGCGGTACTAAATCCGCATCCATGACAAAAACATTTTCGATAGCTAATCCCTCCGACCCTCGTATATCTTGCGTACCAACAAACGTGATTTTTTCCCCGGCGATATGAATCTCTCCGGCGTTGGACAGTTCCATCTTAAGGGGGACCTCCGCCGTCGCTTTACTGATAGTATTGACAACCTTCAACCCCCCTTTTTTGGGTAATCCACTCTCTTGTACATGGTCGGCATAAATAAAATGGATGTTATCAAGCCATGCCGCACCATTCCCAACGAAATGTTGCTCTAGTTCGCCAATATCGGTTGTACCTAAGCCAAATTTTTCTTTTTTCTGGGTACTGACATCATAAACCCACAAATAATCCGCTTTAGAATACAAAATTTGAGTGGCATTAGGGGAAACCATCGGTATTAAGCGCCGCGTCCAGACCGATTCCTGAAAACCGGCTTCAATCTCCTGCACACTTGCCACATCATCCAGCGGTTGTAAGACCATCCGGCGTTTGTTCTGGGTATAAATGATAAACTCATCCGTAAGCCAAACGGGATAGCTGGCATTCGGCAACGTTTTTAAAACCGTTTTGGGGTTGGCAGTACGCGGCGTATAAGAGACAAGTTTCCCCTGATAATCATACGCCAAATGCTTTCCAGAAGGCGACCATTGGGGATGACGCCCGTGAAGTTCGATCAGTTTGGGAATCGCACGACCATCACGAAGGTCATGAAATCGATGAAAGATGAAAATAGCATGCGCCGCAATGGTATCGGTCTCTATGACAACCGTTTCGTATGTTTCAAACGCAAATTGATCACTATTTGGATGCCAATCCACGGTTAGAATTTTTCCGGACGTGCGATAGATTTCTTGAGTCGTTCGATCCGGCACCGGTCCGGCGAAAACACTCATCATCAGAACCTGCTCGGCACCATCCAGATTAACATAAGTCACTTTTAAGCCATCCGGAGATAAACGCGGATAATGGCTATACGCAGAAGGCTGGTCTGCAGTGACATGAACAAAACTGGGCGATCCTAAAATCGATTCCATGAGATCGGGATTGAAAACATACAGCATCACCCCTACCGCAATCAAGAGGAGAAAACTCACCAACACAACCGGCAGAATCGCCAGCGATTTCTTTTTAGTTTTCAAAGGCTCCCGCCGGCGGGGCTTCGGCGCGGTAGCTTTTTTCTTCATCTCTTCTGCGGATTTCATTCCGTGAAAGTCGAACCGACACTCCTGACACCGCTCACTATTCGGAGGATTGGGTGCCCCACAACTAGGACATTGAATACCATCTTCATAGTACGTTGGCTCTGCCGGAGCACTGGATGACGGTTCAGATACCTCTTCTTCAACCGGCATATCCGGTTCAACACTAGATGGCGGTGCTTCTAGCTGCAAATTGGATAAATCTATGCCTCCCATATCGGGTGTGGCAGGAGGTGAATCTGTTGGCGGCGAGGGTGCCTCTTCCACGCTGGGAACATCAAACGAAGGAACATCGATCTCAATCCCTGCCTCGCTGGCGGGAGAACTACCGGCTTCCACGGTGGGAATTTCCGGTATTTCAATCCCTTCCGGCGCTGCCGGTTCAGAAAATGTCGGTGCGGGGCTAGAATCAAACCCCGGCACACCCGGAATTTCCGGTATCTCAATCCCTTCCGGCGCTACCGGTTCAGAAGATGCCGGTGCGGGGCTAGAATCAAACCCCGGCACACCCGGAATTTCCGGTATCTCAATCCCTTCCGGCGCTACCGGTTCAGAAGATGCC
>RFFQ01000098.1 GCA_003697105.1 Gemmatimonadota bacterium
ATATGAAATAAAGGTAGAGGCTGAAAGTGGATTGAGAAATCGCCAGGTAGTAGTTTAGCCACCATTCCATTTTCCCTTATTGATACCCTTCTCTTTTCGTATGTCCTGCCGCTGTGACCTATCGGGGCATGAATTAAGGACTGTGGTAAAATAATGCAATAACAAGGTAAATTTTACCAACCCAAACCGCCCGTCTCCTGCTTCATTTGTGGTGTTAAAATGCTTGCCTAAGGTTTCGCTGTTTATTACTCCGGCGAGGTACTGCGAACGTGGCTCCGGTATAAACAATAATCAGACAATAGCAGTTGGCGTATGAAAATCACATCCATTGAAAGTTTTGTACTCTCGGATAAACTGAAACAGAGTTTTTATTTTTCCCAATGGGAGTATTCGGAAAGACGCATTTGTATCGTCAAAGTGACGAGCGATACCGGTCATGTAGGTTGGGGGGAAGGCTACGGACCGGCCACGGTCATCAAAGCGGGTATCGAACATCTGACGCCGTTTGTCTTGGGGCAAAACCCCCTTGAGACGGAAACAATCTGGAGTATCATGTATCGCCGTACGCTGGATTTTTCGCGGAGTGGTGTGATGGTTTCGGCAATGAGTGCCATTGATGTGGCTTTGTGGGATTTAAAGGGAAAAATATTGGGGCAGCCTGTACACTTACTTTTAGGGGGTAAAAAACGGGATACGATCATTCCTTATGCCACCGGGCTGTATTTTACCGACGGATGTAAATTATCCGAGATGCTTTTCAAAGAAGCTAAACTCTATGTTGAAATGGGCTACAAAGCGGTTAAAATGAAAGTAGGCCTCGGCATTGAGCAGGATATTGAGCACGTAAGAATCATACGCCAGGCCATCGGCCCTGATATTAAACTGATGATGGATGCCAATCATGCCTATAATTTGAGGGAAGCCATACAGTTGGCTAATGCCGTTGAGCAATACGATATTTATTGGTTCGAAGAGCCCATTTCTCCCGAATATTACAGCCAATACGCTGAGTTGCGAAGTAAAACCTCCATCCCTGTGGCCGGGGGGGAATGTGAATACCTTAGATTTGGCTTTCAGAATTTATTGAACTCCAAATCCGTGGATATTGTACAACCCGATATTTGTGCCAGTGGCGGACTGACGGAAGCCAAGCGGATTGGCGTGCTGGCATCGGTTTATGGCGTGGAAATAGTGCCTCATACCTGGGGCACGGGCATCGCCATCGCCGCCGCCACCCATTTTATCAGTAACCTGGATGCCATACCAGGACGGTTGAAGGCACCAAATTTTTATTTAGAATATGACCGAACAGAGAACGCCTTAAGAGAAGAACTAACTACTACCGATATGGTGGTAAAAAATGGCGAAATAAAAATAAGCGACGCGCCCGGTCTCGGTTTTGAGTTGAACGAAGAGGCTTTGCTCAAATACACGATGAAAGCGGAAAACGGGCAATTGGTAAAAAGTTCATCAAATGATTTAAAATGAATTTTGGACACAAAAGATTGTACATCAACGGAGAACTGACGGAGGCATCTGATGGAGGCATCTATGAAATCGTTTGCCCCGGAGACGAGTCGGTAGTGGCTACCATTGCATGGGCAGGAAAAGAGGATACGGAACGGGCACTGGAAGCTGCCCGGGAAGGCTTTGAACGCTGGTCGGCCCTGCCATTGGAGGAGCGAATAGCATGGATTGAAAAGCTTCGGGATAAACTCATTGAAAAGAAGACCTTGCTCCGTGAAAGCATCATGTACGAAATGGGCAAGGTCTGGGAAGGAACTGAAGAAGACCTGACCAGCATTACGGATTCCCTCCGCTTCTATGCAGAGGAAATCAGCAAGCGACAGGATATACCCATCGAAGATAAAGAAGGCACCCATGCGCATCGCCTGGTGTCACAACCGCTGGGTGTGGTCGTTGCATTTTTAGCTTACAATTTCCCTTTGCTCAACCTCGGATTTAAGTTGGGACCGGCGCTGGCAGCAGGCTGTTCCATTATCATAAAGCCATCGGAATTTTCTCCCTTGTCGGCTTATATTATTGGGGAGCTGTGTGAAGAAATCAATTTTCCGAAGGGGGTTATCAATATACTCTGCGGCGATGTGCCGAATGTGGGCATTCCGCTTTGCGAAAGCAAAATTCCCCGGCTTATCACGATGATTGGCTCGACCCAAACTGCCCAAAAACTCATCGCTCAAAGCAGCAAAACTTCCATCAAAAGGTACAGCATGGAATGTGGAGGCAATGCGCCATTCATCGTTTGTGAAGATGCGGATTTGGAACTGGCAGTCAACATCGGTTCGGCGTTGAAAATCGGGAACTCCGGTCAGATATGCGTCGCCCCAAATCGGTTCTACATCCACGAATCGGTGATTGATGAGTTTACCAACAGGATGGTGGAGAAATTCAGAAATGTCAAGGTTGGATTCGGGCGGCAAAACCATCCCGATATGGGCCCATTGGCTAACAAACAGTCTGTGGCAAAAGTCAGCGGCATCGTAAAGAAAGCACTTGAGCAGGGTGGTGAGCTGTTGTACGGTGGACAGCCGATAGAGCGCCCTGGTTATTATTTCCAACCAACAGTCGTTCGGTTGGATGATAATAAAGCAGAGGTTTTGCAACACGAGATTTTCGGTCCGGTGGCGCTCATTGTGCCATTTTCCACAAAAGAAGAAGTCATTGAATTGGCTAATGCCGTGGATGCCGGGCTGGCATCCTATGTTTTTTCGAAAAACGAAGAAACACTC
>RFFQ01000099.1 GCA_003697105.1 Gemmatimonadota bacterium
AATGGGTATCCATTTCATTTCCCTCCAAAACGGTGAAATGATAAGATAACTCACATTCCGAAAAATACAATTTCTAAAAACAGGGGTACGGAAAGTCAGGTTTATACTGAAATGACTGAAATGAACTATTTTTTTACCGGTGAACCCATGTTGGCCGGAGCGACCCAATCATGACGAAGGAGTACAATATGACCGTTCGTAATATCTTGCTGGTACTATTAGTTAGTACAATTGGAGCCATGCAAGCGGTTGCCCAATCCGAAGTAGTGCATCTTTCGCTGGACGAGGCGCTGGATTTGGCGCAGCGGCAAAATCATCAAATTTTGATCGCCCAGCAAGAGGTGATTCAGGCAAAAGGGGCACACAAAGAGGCGTGGAGCGGCTTTTTGCCTCAAATATCTGTAAGCGAGACCTATCTGAAATCAACCGATCCGGTAGCCGCTTTCGGAACAAAATTGCGGCAAGGTGTGTTCACCATGCAAGATTTTGACATTGATGCGCTGAATCACCCAGATGAAATCGATGATTTTGCGAGTCTGGTGTCCATCCAGCAACCGTTGTTCAATCTGGATGCTATTTACGGCAAACGGGCCGCGAATATGGCGTTAAACGCACGGGAACAAGGCATGATTCGCACGCAGGAGACGATTGTACTGGAGGTCAAAAAAGCCTATTTTGGATTGATTCTTGCCTTTCGCCATCGGGACGCGATTGCGCAAGCGATTCAAGCGGCGGAAGTCCATTATCAGGAAGTATCTGTCGCTTATGAAAAAGGACTGGTGACGGAGTCCGACCGGTTAGCCGCACAGGTGCGTATAGGAGAACTTACCGAACAGCACGTTATGGCAGAACATCAGATTGACCAGGCAAGTGATGGGCTTTGTTTTTTGCTCGGTTTAGAGCAATACACCCGAATCCAACCTACCGGCAGTCTGGAGGTGACGGAAGCGCTACCATCATTGGATGTAGCGGGTATTGATACCGGCGTTTCGCGAGCCGATTTGCGCGCCTTAGCTTATCAGCATAAAGCGGCACACTACCAGCACAAAATGGAACTCGCCAGTTGGCTACCTCGCTTGAATGCTTTTGGAACGGCAGAATGGCATGGCACAGACCCTTTTGGTACAGCAGGTGACCACTGGACACTAGGCGCCCGCTTGGAGTGGAATCTATTTGACGGCTTAGGGCGTTATGGTCGCTGGGAACAGACCGCCGCGGCTGCTAAAAAGGTTGAAATTCAGTACCGGCAAGCCTCCGAAAAAAGCAAAATAGACCTCCGGCAAAGCTGGCGGGCAATGCAATCTGCCCAAAAACGGATTCAGGTAGCGCGGCAGGCGGTAGAACATGCCGAGGAGGGTTTGCGGATTGTTGAGGAACGTTTCCGCGAAGGGTTGGAAAAATCTTCAACCGTGCTGGATCATGAAGTGGCGCTGACCCGTGCCCAGTTGCGTTTGGTGCAAGCTCAGTATGATTTTAAGATCGCTTATAGTGAATTTGAATTTTATCAAGGACAACCGGTAGATTAAGACCTAAAAATTGCAGGAGGATGTGATGAATTTATCCCTTCGTACCAACCATTTTGGATGGTTTAGTATCATGTTTTTTTTCTTTGTCGGCTGTGGTCATAAAGAAGCGGACGTCGCTAAAATAGAAGACCTGCCACCCGTGGTGGTTTCAGCAGTGCTAGTCAACTCGCAAGTTACCCAAGCGCCGGTAGTCTATTCCGCGACAATTGAGCCGGTAGATCAGGCGCAGATCGCCACGAAAGTGATGGGACAAATCAAAGCCATTCACGTGGAAGAAGGCGAAGCGGTGCAACGGGGGCAGTTGCTGGTTGAACTGGACTCCAACGACATTCAGGCAAAGTTGGCGCAAGCAGAAGCGGGCATTGCAGAAGCCACCGCTCATTTTGGAAACGCCGAACGCAATCTGGCGCGTTTTGAGGAGCTATTTGCCAAAAATGCGGCGACTCAAAAGGAAGTTGATGATGTTCGGGTCATGTTTCAGAGTGCCAAAGCGCGTCTGGAAGGCGCAAAGCAGATGAAAAAGGAAGTTGAAGAGTTGTTGCAGTACACCCAGTTGTTGGCTCCGTTTAGTGGGGTTGTCACCAAAAAACATGCGGCTGAAGGGGATTTGGCAAAACCGGGTTTCCCTATTATAACCCTTGAAAATAACCGCCAAGTGAAAATCACTGCCCTAATTCCCGAAAATCGGATTCATTTAGTTCGGGAAGGTATGCCTGTGCGGGTGGTCATTCCCAGTGTGGGCGAAGGGAATGCCACTTATGATGCGACTATTGACCAGATTTTCCCCTCTGCCGATCCGCAGAGCCACCAGTTTGAAATCAAAGTGGTAATGGAAAATCCAAGCGGTGACCTCAAAGCCGGCATGTTTGCGCGAGTTTTGATTGAAAAATCCCGTCAAGAGACGATCCGGATTCCGCGGGAAGCGATCTTTCAGCGGGGGCAATTAGAGGGTGTATATGTGGTGAGCGAGGATAATCGTGCCCGGTTGCGGTGGATTCGCACCGGTCGTTCGTTTGGCAGTGATGTGGAAGTGATAGCGGGGTTGGATGCCGGTGAACGCGTTATTGTGAATTATGAGGGTAACTTGAAAGATGGGCAGCGAGTGGAGGTGCGTTCATGAAAAGCGGCATTGCGGGCAAACTTGCCCAGATGTTCATTGATTCCAAACTAACACCGTTGTTGATGGTGGCGGCATTGTTGGTTGGGCTATTTTCCACCTATCTAACGCCGCGTGAAGAAGAACCGCAGATTGTGTTGCCGGTTGTGGATATTTACATCCCGTATCCCGGTGCTTCCGCAAAAGAAGTAGAAGCGCGGGTCACTAAACCCCTCGAAAAGATCGTCTCCAGCATTTCGGGGGTAGAATATGTGTACTCGACTTCCCAACCAAATTTCGCTTTACTCACTGTGCGCTATTATGTGGGTGAAGATCGGGAAGAGAGCCTCGTAAAACTCTGGGCGGAAATCATGCGCCACTTGGATAAAATGCCGGCGGGCGTGCAATTCCCACTGTTCAAAACCGTTAGTATTGATGATGTGCCGGTACTGACCCTAACTTTGTGGAGCCATACATATGATCCGCACCAATTGCGACGGGTAGCAATGCAATTGGGGGATGAGATCAAAACCATCCGTGATGTGGCAGAGGTTACTGTTAAAGGCGGCTTAAAACGCCAATTAAAAGTAACCTCAGACCCTGCCCGTGCCAGAGCGTATCAGATTACCCCTTTGCATATTGCCCAGCAGATTCAAGCCGCGAATCAGCAGGTTACAGCGGGTGAATTTCAGCGCTCGAATACCGAATTTGTGGTGAAAACCGGCCAGTTTATTGAGACGGCCGAAGATTTGGAAAATTTGGTGGTCGGAGTTTATAATGGCAGTCCGGTTTACTTGAAAGATGTGGCAGATGTGACGGACGGTCCCGAAGAGATCAATAATTACACCTTTTTTGGTTTTGGGGTCGCCGGCAAAACCGGTAATCCAGCACAGTTTGAGGCGGTAGATTGGACGCAAGAATACCCTGCGGTGACACTCACCATCACAAAGCGCAAAGGTGCGGATGCCATGCGTGTGGCGGATCGGGTACTGGAAAAAACAGATGCCCTACAAGGTCAATTGATCCCCTCGGATATTTACCTCACGGAAACCCGCAATTACGGGGAAACGGCTTCGGAAAAAGTGTTCACGTTGCTGGAACATCTGTTAGGAGCAATCATCGCGGTGACGATTGTGGTCGGGATTTTTCTTGGCTGGCGCGGGGGTCTGGTAGTTTTCGCTTCGGTGCCGATCACCTTTGCTTTAACCCTGTTTGTGTACTACTTGTTTGGGTACACCCTCAACCGGGTGACGCTGTTTGCTCTGATTTTTGTCACCGGTATTGTGGTGGATGATTCAATCATTATTGCAGAGAACGTCCACCGCCACTTTTTGATGCGGCGTTTACCCAAATTACAAGCCGCCATTGCCGCAATTAACGAGGTGGGCAACCCGACAATCCTTGCTACATTTACGGTGATCGCCTCCGTCCTACCGATGGTTTTTGTGCGGGGTTTGATGGGTCCGTACATGAGTCCCATGCCGATTGGGGCATCCTTGGCGATGCTGTTCTCCTTGTTGATCGCCCTTGTCGGGACGCCGTGGCTAGCGTATCGTCTGATCAAAGATACCGGGCACGATGAGGAATACGATCTGGAAAAGACATTTATCTTTAAGGTGTATGACAAAACGTTGCGTCCGGTTCTGCGCCGTCCGGTGTTGGGGTGGAGCATGTTAGGCGGGGTGGGGGTTATTCTGCTTCTGGCGATCAGCCTTTTTCCGTTGCGTGTAGTCGAAGTTAAGATGTTGCCCTTTGACAATAAAAGTGAATTTCAGGTGATTATTGACATGCCGGAGGGTACCCCACTGGAACAGACCGCTCGGGTAGCAAAGGAGATTGCCGCTTATATCCGCACCGTCCCCGAAGTGATGAATTATCAATACTATGTGGGTACGGCGGCGCCGATGAGTTTTAACGGTTTGGTGCGTCATTATTACTTGCGGCAAGCGCCCCACATGGCAGATATTCAGGTCAATTTGGTACACAAACATTACCGCCAAGCTCAATCGCATGATATTGCCAAACGGGTACGAGAACCGGTTCAGGCGATTGCTCGTCGTTATCACGCCAATGCCAAAATTGTGGAAGTGCCACCCGGACCCCCGGTACTTTCTACCCTCGTGGCAGAGATTTACGGACCCGACTATGACGCTCAAATTGCCCTTGCCCGGCAGGTGCGGGAAGTGTTTGAAAATACGCCCGGCGTGGTCGATGTGGACTGGATGGTTGAAGCCGATCAGGAAGTGTTCCGCCTGAATGTGGATAAGGAAAAAGCGGCTTTGCGCGGGGTCAATACAGAGCAAGTGGTGCAATCTCTCCGGATGGCGCTTACCGGAGCAGAGGTCGGCTTGTTGCATTCTCCCACTGAATTGGAGCCGGTTTCGATTTATCTCCGGTTATCTCCAGAGCATCGCACCTCCATTGAAGATTTGGAGAACATTTATGTCCGGTCTGTGACGGGCCAGTTGATCCCCATCTCCGATGTGACACGTGTTCAACGCGAAATTGAAGATAAAAGCATTTTCCGCAAGAACTTACAGCGGGTGATATATGTCACCGGAGATGTCGCCGGTGTCGCGGAAAGCCCGGTCTATGCTATGTTGGATATGGATAAACAATTGGCGGCATTAACCACACCGGATGGAAAAACCGGTATTAGACCGCTGTACACCCACCAGCCTTTCATGGAAGATGATTTTGCCATAAAATGGGATGGTGAATGGCAAATCACCTTTGAAGTCTTTCGCGATTTGGGGATTGCTTTCGCAGTGGTCTTGGTGATTATTTATTTGTTGATCATCGGCTGGTTTCAGTCCTTCAAAACCCCATTAGTGATGATGATCGCCATCCCACTTTCACTTGTCGGTGTGATTCCGGGACATTTTGTACACGGTGCCTTTTTTACGGCAACGTCGATGATTGGGGTGATCGCATTGGCGGGGATCATGGTGCGAAACTCTGTCTTGCTGATCGATTTTATCGAGTTGCGTCTCTCGGAAAAGGCGAGTTTACAACAAGCGGTGATTGAATCCGCCGCGATTCGGACACGCCCCATATTGCTCACCGCCGGAACGGTTGTTATCGGTGCGGTTGTGATTCTGTTTGACCCAATCTTTCAGGGTCTGGCGATCTCACTGATGTGGGGGGCGTTCGGGTCCACTGCGTTGACTTTGGGGGTAGTACCGCTGGTATATTATCTTGTCGAACGCCGTCACTACCCGCTCCAACCGGATGAAATAAGCTCTCCGGATGACGATGACACCGAAGAACTCCAATAAGATAATGAAAATAAAGCCTTAGGGATATTATCCCCTAAGGGTGTAGTAAACCAACAAATAGGGAGAGTCGTCATGAAATTGGTTGCATTGATGGCACTTGCCAAAGATATGGATTGCATAAAACGGGTGTTTCAAGATCATCATGTGCAGATTTATAGCGAGGTAGAGATCACCGGGCACACGTTTGCCACCTTGAAACAGTATGGATGGTTTTCCAAACGGGATATCCCGACGTATTCATCCCTCTGTTTTGCTCTTGTCCCCGCGGATGTGGCGCAAGTTGTAATGGATGAAGTCGAGCAACTCCAGCAGGAAAATCCCAGTGACCATCCGGTGCATGGGTTTGTGATCGATGTCGAAAAAATGATTTAGCAGAAAGGAGTTTGGGAGTTAGGGAGTTTTACGAGTTGGGGAGTTCGGGAGTTGGGGAGTTTTATGAGTTTGTGAGTTTTACGAGTTTGTGAGTTGCGATTTTCGTTCCCCCTAATCCCTGCTTCCTAACCCCTGATCCCTTCAAATGAGTTCTATTGTCGCTTTGACGACGTCCTCATCAAAATCGTGGCGCAATGTGAACCCCACTTTTTTGCTAACGATTTGCATACCCCGATTTTCCGGCAGAATGTCTGCCACAATGCGGGTTAATCCTTCTGCCCGGCCAATTTCCACTAACTTGCGGAGTAAATGGGTGCCTAATCCCGACCGTTGGGCGTGATCACTAATGATAATGGCATATTCTCCCTCGGTAGTGCCAGTCCGTTTACTAAGTCGCCCGACACCAATAATTTTGTTCTCGTGTACGGCGACCAATGCCATTTCGCGGTCATAATCGATGAAACACAGCCGGGAAAGGCGTTCGTGTGCTACGCGTTGTTCCAATCCAAGGGGATGAAAATAGCGGAAGTAGATGCTTTCATCAGACAGCGTGCGATGAAAATCAACCAGCAACGGTTCATCTTCTGGACGAATGGGGCGGATCAATACATCTAACCCATTTTTTGTTGTCCAATGTTCCATCAGATGGCTGGGATAAGGGCGGATTGCCGGACGCGGTAGTTCATCATCTTGGACCTGAGGTGGATGGAGTACCATCCGCGCATCGAGAGCAACAATGCCTTGCGGGGAAATCTGTAATGGGTTGATGTCAATAGCTCGAATACGGGGCTGATCGAGTACAAACTGGCTGAAACGCACCAGTATTCCTTCCAGTTCTGCGGCACGTTTGGTACCGTGGGGGAGTTTTTTCAGGATGTTGTAAATCTGAGTTTGTTCCATCATCCGCCGGGCGAGTGTGGAGTTTAGAGGGGGTAATCCAACCGCCCGGTCGTGGTATGCCTCTACCAACCGCCCTCCTAACCCGAAGAGTAATGCCGGTCCGAATTGGAGATCGATGTCACTGCCAATAATTAATTCAATACCGCACGTGCGCACCATGGGTTGTACCGTTACGCCCGCAAAATGACCACTCCCCAGTTGGCGGGTAACTGTTGTTTCAATTTGCCGGTAAGCCCGGCGTACTTCCGCTTCATTCGGAATGCCAAGAATGACACCGCCGATATCGGCTTTGTGAGTGATGGTTTGAGAATACAGTTTAAGCACCACCGGGAAACCGATCTGGTTTGCCCATCTAACGGCTTCGGTTTCATTTTGGGCAAGATAGGTCTCGACGGTTTGGATGCCGTATTCATTTAAAATCTGTTTAGATTCCACTTCCGTCAGCATACAACGGTCTTGTGTCAGGGCATTCTCGATAATCGTGCGGATTTTCATTTCGTCGGGGGGGTGATCCGCATCATAATTGTGGGGGAGGGGGGTTTCGTAAATCCCTTTTAAGGTATAGGCGTAGCGCCACATGTAGTTAAATATCCGGGTGGCGGTATCGGGAAAGGGAACGGTGGGGATGCCGGCATCATTTAGCATGGTTTTACAGGCATGGATTTCCCTACCGCCCATTGTACTGGTCAACACCGGTTTATCGGAATGGGGGAGGATTTGCACCAATTTTTGGGCGATTGCCGCCGGATCACTCGTTGCTTGGGGGGTAATGATTGTTAGCAGTCCATCAACTTGATCGTCGTTTAAGAGTGGAATGAGCGTGTTCGCGTACTGTTCTGGAGTAGCGTCGTTCATCATATCTACAGGGTTTTGCTGGCGCCAGTTGGGGGAAAGAACCCGGTTCAGATGCTCGATGGTTTCAGGGCTAAACTCGGCTAATTGTCCACCTTCCCGGATGAGTGAATCGGTTGCCAAGACTGCCGGACCGCCAGCATTGGTGATGATGGCAAGCCGGTTGCCTTGTGGGATGGGCTGTTTGGAGAGTACCTCTGCTAAGGCAAAAAGGTCTTCCACGCTATCCACGCGCAACACACCTGTACGTCGGAAAGCGGCGCTCAAAACCTCATCACTGGCTAAAATAGCGCCGGTATGGGCGGTGGCGAGTCGTCCGGCATCACTGGTTCGTCCGGCTTTAATCACAATAATGGGTTTGGAGAGTGCCACTTCCCGCGCGGCAGAGAGAAATAAGCGGGCATCACCGATGGATTCCATATAGAGTAAAATACTGTTCGTGTGATGATCATCACCAAAATAACCGATCAGGTCACCCCAATTGATGTCCGCCATCGTCCCAATTGAGACAAAGGCACTGAAACCGGCATTTTCCTGTAAACTCCAATCCAAAATGGCATTGCAAATTGCCCCACTTTGACTGATAAATGCGACGCTACCCGGTTTTGCCATCTGGTGAGTTATGGAGGCATTCAATCTACTGTGGGGACGCATTAGCCCGATGCAGTTGGGCCCGATCACCCGGATGCCATTTTGACGGGCGCGGCGGAGCACTTCCGCTTCCCGTTGCGCGCCCGTTTCGCCAGATTCCCGGAAGCCGCTGGAGATGATGATGGCGCCTTTAACACCATTTGCGCCGCATTGGTCGATCACCGGGGGTACCCGTTCTGCCCGCACCGCGATCACCGCAAGATCGATGCTTTCCGGAATCGCATCCACTTCAGGATATGCTCGGATACCAAGGACACTTTTACGCGTCGGATGGACGGGAAAGACGGTTCCCCCGAACGGGTTACGGATTAGATTCCACAGCAGGAGACGGCCGACACTGTTCTCCCGATCTGTCGCACCGATCACAGCAACCGTCCGCGGGGCAAAAATGGCGTCGAGTGACCGCCGGTCATAACGGTTTTTCGTGGTAACAGGTGGCATTAATGACCCCCCCTCCTGAACAGAACAATGATAAAATTAAAACCGCAGAGAGATGTCTTTCCTCTGTTTTGAATTTTACACTAACCCAATGTTTTTCAAGCATTTATGGATGCGATCAAAGCTCAGTTGAATATTGTGATCCAGCCCGACAGACATCCGAACGAGCCCGCCACTGAGTCCGATTTCCTCTTGTTCTTCTTTGGGGATTTCCGAAGAGGTGCTATGACTGGGGGAACTAAACAATGTCTTAAAATAGCCCAAACTCACTGCCAAATAGCCCACTTTTTCTTCTTGCATTAATTTCATCAACTGATCGGCGGTTTCATCATCTTTGGCATCGATTGCTAGCATTCCACTGTAGCCAAAGCCTTCATTTTTCAGTTGGTTCATCAAGTCGTGCTGTGGGTGAGATGTTAAACCCGGATAAAAAACGGTTACTCCCAATTTTTGCAGGTGTTCCGCCAGAAACAGTGCGTTTTCACTATGTTTCTGCATTCGGATATGCAGGCTATGCAAATTTTTGAGAATACTTGCGGCGCGATAGCTGTCCAATACGGGTCCCAACAACATGGACGCGCCGGCGTTAATATCGGTCAACGCATGGATGAATTCTGAAGAAGAGCAGACACAGCCAGCAACACAATCACTGGTGCCATTGATGTATTTGGTCATACTGTGGATGACGACATCCGCGCCCCACTGGATCGGCGAAATGATCATCGGACTAAACGTGTTGTCGATGACGAGCGTCAGGTTGTGTGCTTTGGCAATCCGGCTCAATTCGGGGATATTGGCGACTTCCAGCAAAGGATTACTGACGGACTCACCGTACAGCATTTTGGTGTTCTCCGTGATCGCCGCCTTGACCTCGTCCAAGTTGGTCATATCCACAAACTTGACGGTAATGCCCAATTTCGGCAGGAAATTTTTAAAGAAGGCATACGTACCACCGTAAATAGTATGGCTGGCAACAATTTCATCACCGGCACGGCAAATTTGGAGAGTTGTGCTACTGATCGCACCCATTCCAGAAGCGGTGACAAGTGCCATTTCACTGCCTTCCATTGCCGCTAGGGCTTCGGATAGATGTCGGTTGATTGGATTCCAATGCCGGGAATATAAAAAGCATCCCTCAATTTCATGATCGAAGATTTCGTTCATCGTCTGCGGGTCTTTAAATGTAAAGGTAGATGAATCGGTGATAGAGGGGTTTACATCACCGTATTCTCCGAAGACTAAAAAATCTTGGATGCCACGAGTTGGATCGAATGCCATGATTATGTGTCCTTTCTATTATAAGGGTTTATAAGTGCATACGATAAGGGATTGATCTGGAGGCTTATCTCAATGTTCGCCGGCGTTCGTTATAGAATATTAGAAAAATCGACCGATAAGCCGTTTTCTGAAACATAATATGCGGCGGATCAAAAAGCAATGATCTTCGGGATATTTTTGGTAATTCTCGGAGAAGGGTCACGGGTACACAAACTGCTTGACTTTATTCCTGTCTCGTTCTACTATTGCCATGATATGGATATTTTGGGTTTCTGGTAGCCGTAAAAGTGTAGGGTTCGCGGTATGGCTGGGTTTATCAGTGCTTTGATCGACTTTTTTTATCCCCCGTATTGTCTTCTCTGCGACAACCGGTTGGATGGTGTGGAGAAGTTCATCTGCCCCATCTGCTGGAATCGATTAGAGCCAGCGGAGATTTCCGAATATGATCTCCGGCGGACAGGTGGCTGGATCGACCAACTGGTCTCTCTGGCAGCGTTTCGGGAGAAGGCGTTTTTTAATGAACTGGAAGATGAGATTTATGAGCCGGTCATGCAACAGATGCTTCATTTGCTCAAATATGGAAACAAGCGCAGTTTAGGGGTTCAGTTAGGGCGTAAACTGGGGCAGGTCATCCGTAGGGCAGAATGGCACGAGGCGGTAAACCGGATCATACCGGTGCCGTTACACTCTGTACGTTATCGTGAGCGGGGATATAATCAAAGTGAACGGATTGCGCGGGGTGTTGCGCAAGTGCTGAATATACCCGTGGATACCACCTCGTTGAAGCGCACCAAAATGACACAATCCTTGACACATCTCAATGCGTATGAACGGCAACGGACGGTGGCGGATGCGTTTCACATCGCGAACGGGTCTGACATCGATGGGCAAGTGGTATTGCTGGTGGATGATGTGTTCACCACAGGTGCCACCTTAACCGCGTGTGCCCGTACCCTGAAAAACCAAGGCGGTGTTGCGATTGTCATGGCGGCGACGGTTGCGAAAACCCCCCTCACCCCAAAGGAAGAAGAGGATGATGGCAAATCATAACGATTTATTGCGGAATATTTCATTTTTTAAAATGCTCTCTGACGCGGATTTAAGTGAGATCAGTGCCGTACTCACGGAGGAATTTTATCCGGCAGGGACGTTGATCTTTGAAGAAGGAAGTGTGGGGCATACCTTTTATATCATTAAATCTGGGCGGATCGAAATTACGAAGCGCGTGGGCGAGAGCAAGGAGCATCTTGTGGCGATTGAGGAAGTCAACGACTTTTTCGGTGAAATGGCACTGTTAGAACATAAACCCCGTTCCGCTACGGTCAGATCACTTGAAGATACATATTTATTAGGCTTATCCCAAACGGATTTTGATCAACTGTTAGCAAAAAATCCGGTAACATATTACCAGATTGCCCGGGCGTTAAGTTCCCGGTTGCGGGAGGCAAATGACCGGATGATCCGGGATTTGCAAGCCAAAAATCGAGAATTGCAGCAAGCCTATGATGAACTCAAACAAGCCAAGACAGAGCTGGTTGCCCGTGAGAAATTGGCAATGATCGGTTCGGTTACCAGCCGTATTGTGCATGACATCAAAAGCCCTATTACCTGTATCATGGGTTATGCGGAGTTGATTTACAAACAATCTCCGGAAAGTCGGAAATATTGCCAGACCATCAGCCATGAAGTGGAGCGGCTCACTGATATGATTCAGGAAGTTCTTGAATTTGCACGTGGAGATGATACCCAGCTCAATTTAGATCGCTATAACCTCACCCACTTTTTAGACCAAGTGATGGATTTTGTGCGGATGGATATCGAACGTTTACCGATTGACCTTGAAACCGATTACGATCTGGAAGTGTACGGGGTTTTTGATGGAGATAAGATGCGCCGGGTATTGCATAATTTGATCGCAAATGCCGTTGAGGCCGTTCATCAAGGTGGTTTAGTTCGGGTGAGCGCCGCCGTGGACGGGACGACCCTCATCTTACAGGTGTTTGATTCCGGCAGTGGTATTCCTGCAGAAATCGCGGAGCATTTGTTTGAGCCGTTTGTGACATTTGGTAAGCCGCGGGGCACGGGTTTAGGGTTGGCAATCTGCAAAAATATCATTGAAGCACATCGCGGGACGATTTCGTTTCAACATGCCGCCGGTGAGGGCACAACTTTTACAGTCACGTTACCAGATGCGATCCGTTAGATGGAAAAACACGTTGACAGTGCCGAATTTTGCCAATATTTTGATAGTTAGTGGGTGAATGTTATGTGGAACATTTGGCTAAGGGATTACCAATGGCGACCATTTTGATTGTGGATGATGAGCCGGCAATTTTACGCCTCTGCTATGATTCGATTATGAAGCGGGGTTACGTAGCACTGACAGCGGAATCCGGTCCGGCGGCGTTAGCCCTGATGAAAGACCCCCAGACCACGGTGGATTTGGTCATCACGGATTTTATGATGCCCAATATGAACGGGGTGGAATTTATGACGGCGCTGCATCAAATCAAGCCCAATGTCCCCGTGATTGTGATGACCGCCCACCATACATTGGATAAAACGATGATGTCTATGGCGAAAGGAGCTTTTGATTATATCCGAAAACCGTTTCGAGTCTCTGCCCTAATTCAACTGATTGATCGAGCACTGTTGGAATCCGGTAAGCAACACCCCGGAACCCATGCGGCAGAGGCTAGTTCCGCATCACCGGTAGTGTCGCACCGTCCGCCGCCACAACTGGTTACCCCCAATCCTTCCGGTGAATCCAAAAACAAACCTACCATGAATTTCAACCAGTTATTTTGGGAAGGATACCGGCTATATAAGGCACAAAAGTACGAAGAAGCCCGCGAATATTGGAATCGTGCTTTGGCATTGAAGCCCAACGACCCCAAAATATTAGCCAATCTTAAATTGCTGGATCAAAAACAGCCTTCTTGAGGTCTTCATTCCTGTTTTATGCCCCGATCCATTTCTTTTTTGTTCCGCGCAAAAAAACATATTGACAAACCGCTATAAGTCTTCTATTATTCACGCGGCTTTGAGAATAATTTCACAAAGTCATTTTTTTATCGGCTATGGATACCGATTTTATCACTCAAGTTTATCGCACTACTATTTACGTCGCGCTTGTTTTTATTGCGTTGTGTCTTTCGCAACAATTGTGGGCGTGGGTTTTAGGATTAAGCGCGGGTACGTTACTGGGGCTTGGCGTTGTCAAATCGATAGAACTTTTTGTCGAGTATGCTTTGACACCTTCCCAACGGCGATTATGGGTGATTCCGTTGGTTTTATTGAAATACATTGGTATCGGGTTGCTTTTGTACGTGTTGTTACGCTATTTTGGTTTGAACCCGATTCCGCTGGCTGCCGGGTTCAGCATTATTTATCTGGTAATTACCTTAAAAGCAGTGGGTCATATCATTTTGCAGTATCTTGAGAAGGAGTAATGAGTGAAACATCCGCCGACTTGGTTTAGTATCGTATATGATTCCCTCACACATAGCCATCTAGCACCGATGGCGCAGATTTTAATTGTTACGGGCGTTGTTGCCGCCTTACTGATTTTTCTGTCATGGTGGTTGACCCGCGGGTTGACTGCTGGGGCTCCCTCCAAACGTCAAAATTTTGCCGAAGTTTTGGTTGAGCTTACCGAAAAAGGGGTAATCGATATTGTAGGCCCGCACGGTAAAGAATACGCGGCATATATCGGTACCCTCTTCTTTTATATTTTGTTTCTCAATTTGTTTGGGTTGGTGCCCGGGTTTTTAGCGCCGACAAGCAGTCTGTCCACGACCGCGGCACTGGCAATTGTGACGTTTTTTTATGTGCAGTGGAAAGGGATTAAAGCGCTCGGTGTAAAAGATTATAGCTTGCACTTTGTGGGCGAGCCACTTTGGTTAGCGCCACTCATGTTTCCTTTGCACATTATTGGTGAATTGGCAAAGCCACTCTCACTCGCCCTGCGTTTGTTTGGGAATATCTACGGTAAAGATATGGTCATCATTATTTTGCTGTGGTTCTCGGTTGACCTGTTCATGGGGTTTGTTCCGTTGCAACTTCCCATTATCTTTTTGGGTGTCTTGGTGAGTGCGTTGCAAGCGCTAGTGTTTGCGATGCTTTCTTGCATCTATTTGGCTTTGATTACCGTTCATCATGGTGATGACCATCATTAAGAAATTAAAAAAACTCTATATTCATTTGTATTCAATCCCTTTTTTGTGACACATCCGTTTAAGGAGGATTTTCAGAATGTTGTATCTTAGCATGTTAGCGTTGGCTGTCGGTTTTGGTTTGCCTCTTGCCGCTTTTGGTGGTGCTTTGGGTCAAGGTAAAGGTCTGGCGGCGGCGATGGAAGGTATTGCTCGCCAACCGGAAGCTGCAGGTAAAATCCAAACGGCATTAATTATTGGTTTGGCGCTGATTGAATCTTTGGTGATTTATGCGTTGTTGTCGTTTTTCATGTTACAAGGCAAATTACCGGCAGTTAACCCGGATATGCTTCGGGAGCTTGCTGGTGCGGCGCTGAAAGCAGCGGGTCATTAAATTCTTAAGGGCTAAGCATAATCTGTAATGGGGGTTATGCTTAGCTTTTTTATGTGCATCCGGTTCACTCAACTAGCAAGAGATAGAGAAAATATGAAAACAAACAACTTGGTTTTCATCAGTCAATTGTTCTGTTTGATTTTGGTCTTTGTACTGGCATTTTCAGTCGCGACGGGGTTTGCGGCGGATGATGGCGGTCACGGCGGGGGCCATGATGAAGGACATAGTGAAAATCCGGTTTCCATTGATTGGGCGGCATTGGTTTCGCAAATAGTTGCCTTCCTGATTTTACTCTGGGTGATGAAGGCATTTATGTTTGGTCCGATTGGGCGTATTTTGGAAGAGCGTCGCTCCAATATCCAGACCCAATTGGAACAGATCGACCAAGACCGTCAGGATATGACCCGGTTGAAAGGGGAATATGAGTCTCGTTTAAGTGACATCGAGGCGGAAGCTCGCAAGAAAATCCAAGAAGCGATCAATCGTGGAAATGAATTGGGTGAGCATGTACAGGAGGAAGCCCGCAAAAAAGCGGATCAGATGCTTCAAAAAGCGCATGAGGCGCTAGAATACGAAAAAAATCGGGCTACCCTAGAAATGCGAACTCAAATTACGGAATTAGCCCTGGATATGGCGTCCCGTTTGATTCACAAGGAACTGAATCCTGAATTACATAAAGAGTTAATCGATAAGTTTATTAACGAAGTGGAAGAAAAAGTGGCTCACGAGGGTAATGTATGAGAGCAAAAGTTGCAAAACGCTATGCAAAGGCACTATTTGATGCGGCAATAAAGGCAAACGCGCTGGAAGCAGTTCATCAGGGCTACCTGCAATTGGCAGGCGTGGTCCGTGATTCCGAAAATTTGCGTTATTACCTCGGCGAACCCCGTATCCCTATTGAGCGAAAGCGAAAAACCATCCAATATATCTTTGATGAGTTTCGGAAATCCGTGACGGAGGATCAAAAAGCGGGTCTGGATTTGATCGCAGATTTTATCGATCTGCTATTGAAGAAAAACCGCCAAAGTATTCTTCTGGATGTCAATGATGAGTTGGATGAGCTTTATAATCGCCATCATAACCGGTTGCCGGCATATGTTACGACCGCCGTGCCACTCTCCGACGAGCAGGCAACGCAATTAAAGGCACGGTTGGAAGCTGCAACCGGTAAATCCATTGAACTGATTCAAAACATCGATGAACGCATTATCGGTGGGGTGGTGGTTCGGATTCAGGATTTGCTGATCGATGGCAGTATTCAAAGTGCTATGCGGCATATGCGTCAAAGGCTTTTATCACGAGTGAGTCATTAATCGATTTTACCAAAATTAAACCGTATTCATCGACTGATAATACAGAAATATGTAGGGAGATGAAATGTCAGCTACAACTAATGTTGCAATTCGGGCTGAAGAAGTTAGTAGTATTATTCAGCGGGAATTAGAAGAATATCGATCCGAGATCGAGTCCGTAGATGTAGGCACCGTCCTCCAAGTAGGTGACGGGGTGGCGCGAGTCTATGGCTTAAAAAATGTGATGGCAAGTGAGTTATTGGAGTTCCCGGGCGGTGTCATGGGGTTAGCACTGAACTTGGAAGAAGATAACGTCGGTTGCGTGTTGCTGGGTCCCGATACGGAAATTAAAGAAGGTGATATTGTCAAGTGTACCGGTCGCATCATGGAGGTTCCGGTCGGTAAGGAGCTTTGTGGTCGGGTGGTTAATGCGCTGGGGCAACCGTTGGATGGTAAAGGTCCGATTGCTTCGAATAAATCCTATCGCGTGGAAACCATTGCCCCGGGTGTGGTGGATCGAATGCCGGTGAAGGAACCCCTGCAAACCGGACTGAAAGCGATTGATAGTATGATCCCGATTGGACGGGGGCAGCGGGAATTAATCATCGGCGACCGCCAGACCGGTAAAACCGCGATTGTCGTTGATACCATTATCAACCAGAAAGATACCGATGTGTTCTGTATCTATGTGGCGATTGGGCAAAAACAATCCACGGTGGTTCAAGTGGTTGAAACGCTGCAAAAACATGGAGCGATGGATTACACGATTGTGGTGATGGCAAATGCTTCTGATCCAGCGCCGTTGCAGTTTATTGCCCCCTTTGCCGGTAGTTCCATGGGTGAGTATTTCCGGGATACCGGACGTCATGCGGTGGTGTTCTATGATGACCTTTCCAAACACGCCCAAGCCTACCGCCAAATGTCGCTTTTGCTACGGCGCCCGCCGGGACGTGAAGCTTACCCCGGGGACGTGTTCTATCTGCACTCGCGCTTGTTGGAACGCGCCGCAAAATTGGAAGAAAAGTTTATCATTATCCCGAAAGGTAAACAAGATGACTCGCCCGAGACCGGTGTAAATGGAAAGCTCTACCGCAAACATATTGAAAGTAGCGCGGAAGAACTGGAAAAAGACCTTAAAGACCTCGGTGAAGATAAACATGACGTTTACAAACTACCCAACAGCGGGGGTTCGTTGACGGCACTTCCGATTATTGAGACCCAGTTAGGTGACGTTTCGGCATATATCCCCACCAACGTGATTTCAATTACGGATGGTCAAATCTATCTGCAAAGTGACCTCTTCTATTCCGGGGTTCGTCCGGCATTGGATGTGGGTATTTCCGTTTCCCGGGTCGGGGGTTCGGCACAGACCAAAGCGATGAAATCCGTCGCCGGTCGCCTGCGCTTGGAACTGGCGCAATTTCGTGAACTGCAAGCGTTTGCACAGTTTGCCTCTGACTTGGATGAAGCGACACAGCGGCAATTAACACGAGGGACACGGTTGGTTGAAATCCTGAAACAACAGCAATACCAACCGCTTCCATTTGAAAAACAAGTGATGATCATCTATGCCGGTACCAACGGCTTTCTGGATGATATTGATCTTGAACACATCGATGCCTTTGAGCGCGACTTTTATGAGTTTATGGATGAGAAATACCCTGATGTGGCGTTAAACATCAAAAAAACGCTCAAACTGGATGATGCGACCATCGATACCCTGAAAAAAGCCCTGAATGAATTCAAAAAAGATTTTGTTGAATCCCATTAAATGGAAAAGAGATTAGAGGATGGCTGCAGGAGTACGCGAACTCAAACGTCGGATTAAGGTCGTTAAAAATACGCAGAAAATTACCCGCGCAATGGAAATGGTCGCGGCGGCAAAATTGAAAGTGGCTCAAACCAAGATTGAAGCCGCCGCCCCATATACGGATAAAATGCAAGGGATTTTAAATAATCTGCTGGCATCATCCGGCACATTGGAACATGCCCTAACGGAAGTGCGTCCGACCGTAAACCGGATTTTATTGGTGTTACTCACCTCAGACCGGGGGTTGTGCGGCAGTTTTAACGCCAATATCAATCGTTTGGCTCAGAATTTCATCAAAGAACAAGGACAAGACCGGGTTGATATATTTGCGATTGGGCGGCGCGGACGAGACTTCTTCACGAAACGCGGTTATAATGTCGTGGATTCCGAAACCGGCTTAAACCCCAAATTGACGTTCATGGATGCCCGGCAGATTTCAGATCGTATCAAAACGGCGTTTATCCATGGCGGCTATGATGAAGTGCATATCTGCTATGCGGAATTTAAGAATGTCGCCGCGCAAATCCCAACACACTTCCGATTTTTACCCTTGCAACCGGAAGCCACGGAAGAGATTCAACTAAACAACGATTACATTTTTGAGCCAGAGGCGGCGACGCTCTTCAATAGTTTGATCCCTCGCTATGTGGATACACAAGTGTATCGCTTGTTGATTGAATCCTTAACCAGTGAATTTGCCGCGCGGATGCGGGCGATGAAAACAGCAACCGACAATGCCAAAGATGTGATCCGGACGTTGACGATCAAATACAACAAGACCCGTCAGGCGGCAATTACGGCGGAATTGATGGACATTGTTGGTGGAGCAAATGCTTTAGAAAATCAATAGTATTATCAAAACTAATAATCTGGAGAAAAACGAATGCCAGGAGTAGGACACGTCTCGCAGGTAATCGGTCCTGTGGTGGACTTAAAATTTCCGCAGGAAGCATTACCCGAAATTATGAATGCGATTAAAGTAAAAGATACCGTCAATGATCGGGAATTGACCGTGGAAGTGGCACAACATTTGGGAGATGATACCGTTCGTTGTGTTGCACTGGCTTCTACGGATGGTCTCAAGCGCGGTATGGAAGCCCACGATACCGGCCAGCCGATTGCCGTGCCGGTGGGTGAAGGCTGTTTGGGTCGTGTTTTTAATCTGTTGGGTGAGCCTATTGACGGACGGGGTGAACCAAAGGTTGAACGCCGGGACCCCATCCACAAACCCGCGCCTTCATTAGAAGAACAAAGTACCTCTATCGAGCAGTTCGAGACCGGTATTAAAGTGATTGACCTGCTAACGCCCCTCCCAAAAGGAGGTAAAGTCGGTCTGTTCGGTGGAGCAGGTGTGGGAAAAACGGTTCTGCTTCAGGAGTTGATCTACAATATTGCCACCCAGCACGGTGGATACTCCGCCTTCTGTGGGGTAGGTGAACGTACCCGAGAAGGCAATGACCTCTGGCTGGAAATGCAAGAATCCGGCGTGATTGATAAAACGGTGATGGTCTTTGGGCAGATGAACGAACCGCCCGGGGCGCGTCTGCGAGTGGCACTTTCTGGGCTAACAATGACCGAGTTCTTCCGTGATGAGCGCGGTGCGGACGTGCTCCTATTTATCGATAATATCTTCCGCTTCGTTCAAGCCGGGTCGGAGGTGTCTGCTCTTCTGGGACGAATGCCTTCCGCGGTGGGGTACCAGCCCACACTCGGGACGGAAATGGGCGCCTTACAGGAACGGATTACTTCCACAAACAAAGGGTCCATTACCTCCTTTCAGGCGATTTACGTTCCGGCTGACGACCCGACAGACCCCGCTCCGGCAACCACCTTTTCTCACTTGGATGCGACCATTTACTTAGAGCGACGAATCGCCGAGTTAGGAATTTACCCAGCGGTTGACCCGTTGGTCTCAACCTCCCGGATTCTTGACCCGAATATCGTCGGTGAAAAACATTATGAAGTGGCACGGCGAGTCCAACAAATTTTGCAACGATATAAAGATTTGCAAGATATTATCGCTATTTTGGGTGTGGATGAGCTCTCCGATGAAGATAAACTGGTGGTGTCACGGGCGCGTAAAATTCAGCGGTATCTGAGCCAACCGTTTAACGTGGCAGAGCAATTTACGGGTATTCCGGGTGAGTTCGTTTCAAAAGAAGACACTATCGATGGGTTCAAACGCTTGGTTGACGGTGAATTTGATGAGGTCAACGAACAATCGTTGTACCTGATCGGAAAGATCGATATGGCGTTTGAAAAAGAAGCCGAACGGAAAAAATCTTAAGGTGAACTATGGCTCAGGAAAAATCATTTGTAATTGATATTGTCACGCCAGATAAAATGGCACTCAGTTTGAAAGCGATTTCGCTTTCCGCACCCGGCGTTGAAGGATATTTTGGGGTGTTAGCAAACCATGCCCCGATGATGACCGAATTGAAACCCGGTAAACTTAAAATCGTTGAAGTGGATGATATGCGGGCAATTGTGGTCATTGGCGGCGGGTTTTTGGAAGTCGAAAACAACAAGGTGGTTATTCTCGCCGACAGTGTTGATTATGTAGAAGAGAAAAAAGTACGTGACTTTGACGGATTGAACATGGCTCAAGCCGATATCGCGCTGGCGGATGCAGAACAACGGTTGAAAGCCCTGCAAGCAAACTAGCCACAAATCAATCAGAATTGAGAGAAGCCCTTGATGCCCATCGTCAAGGGCTTTCTTACGTATGTAAGGAGACTTTTATCATGATAGATGCCTTAGAAAAGGCACTAAATCGCTACCAAGAATTGGAAACCCTGCTGGCAGACCCCAACGTGATTTCCGATATTGAACGGATGAGAACGATTGCCAAAGAACACAGCGACCTAGCCGACCTCGTCCAATTGTACCGGGAATATAAAGACGTGCTTCAAGAACTCGAAGGTGCAAAAGAACTTCTCAGCACGGATGACCCCGAGATGCGAGAACTCGCTGAAATGGAAGTCGCCGAACTCTCTGAACGCGAAGAGCAAATGCGGAATGAACTGCGGAAATTATTGCTCCCCCAAGACCCCAATGATAGCAAAAATACCATTGTGGAAATTCGCGCGGGTACGGGTGGTGAGGAAGCGGCGTTGTTTGCGGCGGAACTCTTTCGGATGTATTCTAAATATGCAGAAAATAAAGGGTGGAAAATCGATGTTATGAGTTCCAATGAAACCGGCGTTGGTGGGCTTAAAGAAATTATATTTTTAGTGGAAGGAAAAGATGTGTACCGCCGTTTGAAACATGAAAGTGGCGGGCATCGGGTTCAACGTGTGCCCGTTACCGAAACCAGCGGCCGGATTCATACCTCTGCGGCAACGGTAGCCGTTCTACCCGAAGCAGATGAGGTCGATGTCGAAATTAACATGAATGACCTGCAAATTGATGTTTATCGTGCGAGTGGCGCGGGTGGACAGCATGTCAACACCACCGATTCTGCCGTTCGGATGACCCATATCCCCACCGGACTCGTGGTGACATGCCAAGATGAACGTTCCCAACACAAAAATCGAGCGAAAGCCCTGAAAGTACTCCGGGCGCGGTTGTACGAAAAGGCGCAGGCAGAAGCGGCGGCAGAACAGGCACAGGCACGTAAAAGTCAAGTGGGTAGCGGTGACCGTAGCGATAAAATCCGAACGTATAACTATCCTCAAAACCGGGTTACCGACCACCGGATCGGCTTAACACTATATCGCCTCAAT
Organism: Gemmatimonadota bacterium; assembly: GCA_003697105.1. Classification (GTDB taxonomy): domain Bacteria; phylum 4572-55; class 4572-55; order J002; family J002; genus J002. The sequence goes on from RFFQ01000099.1 coordinate 21,767, forward strand.
GAAATTTTAGAAGGTGACTTAGATACCCTGATCGATGCCTTGATTGAAGATGAACAAGTTAAACGATTGGAAGCTCAAGCCCTGTCAACCTAATGGTGAGGGGCGATGTTCGTGAGTTAAGTGATACGTCAATCCTTCGAGTTCAATTGCCAGATTCACGTTGCGTAACTGAACATTGGAGGGCACAATCAGCGTCCGGGGAGCAAAATTCAAGATCGATTGAATACCGCTGGCAACCACGATGTCGGCAACGGCTTGTGCCTCTGACAATGGAACGGCAATAATTGCAATTGTTACGGAAAGCGCTTGAACCGTATCACTAAACTCATCCATATGCTGTATTTTGAGTTGGTTCCACATCTGACCCACTTTTGCGGGATGCTTATCAAATACTGCCACGATTTCAAATCCCTGACGCTTAAAATTTTTGTACGAACAAAGCGCAGAACCTAAATTGCCCGCACCGATCAACGCAATTTTCCACTGCTGATGTAACCCCAGTATCCGAGCTAATTTCTCCTTCAATTCGGGTACGGTATATCCGAGTCCTCGCCGCCCAAAATTTCCGAATAGAGATAAATCTTTTCGGACTTGTGCTGATGTCACCCGACTTAACTCCCCTAATGTTTCTGAGGAGACTACGGTCACGCCATTTTGATTCAGTTCATCCAAGATGTGGTAATAAATGGAAAGTCGCCGTACGGTAAAATCTGAAATGGTTGAGGGTGTTGTCAGTTTAATGGTCATGGTGTCGCCTGTGATTAGAGATCGAAAATAATTTGAGCCGTCCAGTAAGCCCCATTATACCCAACATGTAAATTATGGTAGGTCACCGCTTTAATTTCGGTGTTTAGAATATGTTTTTGGGGGTCTAGTGGTTCACCCCAAATGGTCGCAGTTAGTGCCGTCTGACAGATCGTATTGATCGTAAATGAACAAAACAGCATTTGCTCGGTCTCGTGTAAAAAAAGGAGTTCCTCCAACCAATAGACCATCAGCCGTACCGGTGTAGAAGCGCTGACCTGAATTTTTTTCGACTGGCGGGGTTCTACCGTATCCAGATCAGCAATGATGCGAAACATGCCTTCTGCCGCTTCGGTAAATAAGGCGGAAAGCGTGTTTGCTTGTACCGCCAGTCCTACGTCCGCCGTGTGATCAAAATATGAAATCATGATGAGATCGGTCTTGACAGGTAAAAGAGAATCGATTAACTTAATTCCCTATACTTTTATGCTTAAAATTTTTAGATAATATAACCTCGACCTGTGCCCTATCCATGAGATACTTCTTGCTATTTTTACGGTTTTTTGTCACGCTGGTGATTGTCTTTTTTCATCTTCAGATGCCTGTGTTGGCGGCTGAAAATAGCGTGACAGTGATGTATACCGGAGATGTCATGCTGGGAGGGCGATTGATCTCCATTATGGATGAGAAAGGCTTTGCCTACCCCTTTCAGGAAACCCAAGCCCTATTGGATAGTGCTGATCTGGTCATCTGTAATCTGGAAGCTCCATTCAGCGCAAACGGCACACCGTTCCCCAAAGATTATCACTTCCGTGTTCCCCCTCAATACGCCCAAGCCTTAAAAATTGCTGGTTTTGATGTTCTTGCCATTGCCAATGATCATATTTTAGATTATGGTGAATCTTCGTTAAGAACTACTCAGGAGAGTCTTACCGCTTTAGGTCTGAAGACCCTCGGGGCAGGGGATAATGTTGTGGATGCCCGAACACCATTGGTTGTGGAAATTCATGGTGTTAAAATTGGTTTACTGGCATATTCCAAGAGTTTTCCCACATCCTTTTACGCTACGGAAGATCGGTATGGTACCGCTCCCGGATTTGAGCAATTTTTACGGGAAGACATTCCGGCATTGCGGGATAGTGTAGATTTTCTGCTCGTTTCATTCCATTGGGGCACCAGCCAACGAAAATACCCCAAGCGGTACCAGCGTCATTTAGCGCATTTGAGTATTGATTTAGGTGCGGATGCGGTAGTTGGGCATCATTCGTACCACCTTCAGCCCATTGAAGCGTATAATGGCGGAGTTATTGTATATAATATTGGGAAGTATGTTGCAGGTTCGCTGGTTCGGGCGTCTCGCATGGGGGCACTGATCCGCTTTCAGATCCGGCAAGAGGGCCGCCATACGCTGGAAGTTATCCCCATCCATCCCGGGGAGTATCAATATTATTTTCAACCCATTATTGCCACTGGGGATAAAGCCCTTGATATCTTGGAATATATTCAGCACCAATCGATCAATTTGCCGTTCCAAATGGATCGGGGACGGGCTATCTATCACTTCGGAAGCCGTCAAATTCGTGCCAATTCGCCGGCTTCCAAAGTGATGCGTTCCGATTAAACTTTTTCAATAATAGCTTGCGCCGCCGTTACGTCCTCATTGTTGTTTTCAACGCCATTTTCGTCATCCTTTGTCGCCACTCGTGCGACATCCACCAAAAAGTCATCCGCATCGAGTGAGATCAAGCGGACGCCCTGTGTATTCCGCCCAATAATACTGATACTGTTGATCGGCACCCGGATGATGACCCCATTTTTGGTCATCAGCATGAGTTCATCTTCATCCATGACTTCCCGCAATGCAATCACGTGTCCATTCCGTTTGTTGGTTTTGATGGTGATAACACCTTTACCGCCCCGGTGTCGCACCGGATATTCTGAAATTTCGGTACGTTTACCATAGCCATTTTCGGTCACGACTAAAAGAGTGCTACCGCGTTTGACCACGATCCCATCTACTACCTCGTCCCCATCACGGAGGTCGATCCCTTTTACTCCACGGGTACCGCGCCCGGTGGGACGGACATCTTTTTCGGAGAAGCGGATAGCGAATCCTTTCCGGGTCCCGATAATAAGGTCTTGGCTTCCATCGGTGATAGAGACGGAAACCAAATCATCGTCTTCATCCAGATTGATCGCGTTAATGCCGGTGACTCGAGGGTTGCTAAACGCACTGAGAACGGTCTTATTCACCAGTCCCTTGCGGGTGAACATGGTCACAAACAGGTCTTCCTTAAATTCCCGGATGGGCAACACGGCTTTAATCGTTTCGCCACTGCTAAAGTTAATCATATTAACAATTGCACGTCCTTTGCTGGCACGACCACCTTGGGGGATGTCGAGTACTTTCAGCCAGTAGCAACGTCCTGTGCTGGAAAACACCACCAGCCAACTATGGGTGGATGCGACAAAGACACTCTCAACCCAATCATCATCTTTGGTGGTCATACCGGTCACGCCGCGCCCACCGCGTCCTTGTCGCCGGTAATTATGCACGGGTAACCGCTTGATATAGCCTTGATGGGTGATGGAGATCACGTTGTCTTCTTCGGCAATGAGGTCTTCAATGGTCAGTTCCGTGGTATCCGCGACGATTTCGGTGCGGCGTTCATCACCAAATTGCTTCCGGATATTTTCCAATTCCTCCTTGACGATGGTGTACACTTTGTCCCGGCTTGCCAGAATCGATTTGAGATATTCAATTTTTTTCAGGATTTCGATGTATTCATCTTCAATTTTTTGCCGCTCCAGACCGGTCAGCCGTTGCAACCGCATATCCAGAATGGCTTGTGCTTGAACATCCGTCAAGCCAAATTGTTCTATTAAACCCTCTTTGGCAACTTTGGGGTCTTTGGCGCCGCGAATCAACTTGATGATCGCATCCAAATTATCAAGTGCAATTTTTAATCCCTCTAAAATGTGTGCTCGCGCTTCCGCTTTGGCGAGTTCATATTTTGTACGGCGAATAATGACCTCTTCCCGGTGGTGCAGGAAGTGAACCAGCATCTCTTTCAGGGTTAAAATTCGGGGAACGTTATCCACCAGCGCCAGCATTAACGCACTGAAATTTTGTTGCAGTTGGGTATGTTTGTATAATTGGTTCAGCAAGATGCGGGGTTCTGTACCCCGTTTCACATCGATCACAATTCGCATTCCATCCCGATCCGACTCATCCCGGATATCCGAGATACCTTCTAATTTGCGATCCCGTACTAAATCAGCGGTTTTCTCAATCAGACGTGCTTTATTGACGGTGTAAGGCAACTCCGAAATCACAATGGACGTTTTGTTGTTGCTGTGACTTTCAATATTTGCCCGTCCGCGCACTTTAATCGAGCCACGTCCGGTCGTGTAGGCATCAATAATACCGCGTTTGCCAAAGATGATCCCCCCGGTAGGGAAGTCTGGACCCTTCACATAAGTTAGCAAATCTTCATTGGTCAACTCTGGGTTTTCGATCAATGCTACCAGCGCATCGACCAGTTCCCCCAAATTGTGAGGCGGGATGTTGGTGGCCATGGCGACCGCAATTCCAGATGAGCCGTTCATCAATAGATTGGGAATGGCGGCGGGTAATACCTCCGGCATTTGAAGACTATCATCAAAGTTTGGCACCATATTGACCGTCTCTTTGTCCAAATCTCGCATCAATTCGTCGGTAATGCGTGCCATCCGGCATTCGGTGTACCGCATTGCCGCCGGTGGGTCGCCGTCAATGGAACCAAAGTTTCCTTGCCCATCCACCAGCGTGTACCGCATGGAAAAGTCCTGTGCCATTCGTACAAGGGTATCGTAAATAGCGGCGTCCCCGTGCGGGTGATACTTACCCATCGTTTCCCCCACCACGCGGGCACTTTTTTTATAGGGTTTGTTGTAACCTAAGTTCAGTTCGGTCATGGCGTATAATACCCGCCGGTGTACCGGTTTTAAGCCGTCCCGGACATCGGGTAGTGCCCGACCAATAATCACGCTCATGGAATAATCCAAATATGCGTTTTTCATCTCCTCTTCAATGTTGACCGGTATGATCTTTTGACGAACTTCAAACGCCATAACGAGTCTCCTGATCTGTATAAATTTACACAATGACATGAAAAAAATAGCGGATTGCCGGTTGACAACCCGCTGATACTTAATTGAGCCTAAATATAGTATTTTCAGTGACTTTTGTCAAGGGGAATGTCGGGTTTGGCTGGGTATGATAAGATGTTTAATTGCTGTAATTTACGGATGATCTGCCGGTACACAATTGGGTTGAGGCTATAACCATGTGCCGGTGGGGTGGGTTGGTAAATCAAATAATGATGGTGAAGTTCTGCCAGTAATGCGGTCGCTTCTGTCCGATCAATGGCAAAGATTTCGGCAAGTTCTTCGACTTGAAGGGTGCCGTGTTGGGCGATAGCGCCCAGCGTCAATAACGGCTCCCAGTCCAATTGTTCCAAAATGGGGACTTGGGGCATCACCGGTTCGACCGCGCGAAGTCGATTCTCATCGGTCTCATCATTGGTGATCGCGTGTAACCAAACGTAGAGGGCGATAAAAATGTTTCCGTCTGCAATATCGGCTAACCGGTTAAAAAATTGTATCTTTTTCTGTTCTTCGCTTTCGGTGGGGGAGACCGATTTTTCCCTGAATTTCCACCATGAGGGTGCGGGTGCGGTTTCGGGAGATGTGAACTCCAAGTGTTTACCACTGATGGTATGCCGAACTTCTATTGCCCGGCGGATATCCGTCGCCGAGAGGGTATCTACAAAAATGGGTTCGTTAAAAAAAGCGGCTAATGAGCTGGCATGTTGAAGGTAATCCCATGCATAGTGATGGATACTGGTAATCCAAAGCACGTGTGATTGGGTCTCCTGCACAAGGTGCAAAAACGAATTTAAGACCGCGAATCCACCAATCTTCTTCAGATATAGCTTGTGCAGATGTTCGACGACAAACACCTGCTGTCCGCGCAATTTTAGCAGATGGGTGCGGATAGTTTCCAGTGTGGGGGCATCCGTGGGGGCTATCTCCAATGCCTGTGCCAGATGTGCCGCTAGCTCCCGTTCGGAGCGAACCGTCTCTGTAAAAATGACCTGCCGGTGTGTCCAACCGGTAAAATGCGTTTTTAAGGCGATATTGATCAAACTGGTTTTGCCACTTCCTTTTTCCCCTACAATGGCGATGTTGACGGGTGCGCCGTTGAGCCAATGCTGTTGGAGTAATTGAATCGTTGCTAACTCAGATTCCCGCCCTATCAGAAAATCCTCTATTTCCAGCGGCTTAAAGCTGAACAGGCGTTGGTAAATAAAGGATAGGTGTTGGGTCTGCGCCACATTTAAGTGGTGTGGGTGGATGTGCTGAATTTCACGGAGCCGCTGTTCGATCCGCTGGTGCTGTAGCTCGGTGGCTGAGACCGGTGCCGGCGGGTGCCCGTACCGGGTTTCCCACCAGTTTTCCAGACGTTCCCGCTGCCGGTTTAACGCACGGGTGGTGATCCACATCCATTGACGAAAGTTTTGATCCTCCGGTATCAAAACGGTACCTTGTTTGGAACCAAATTGGGTCAACTTCTCACCTAAACGCCGTACACTATATGCCGCTTTCTGGATGATGTTTTCCGCCAATTGATCGTTGAACGCATCCACTTCCTCGATCAATTCGTCCAAGCGGCTAATGACCGCTTTGATGCCCCCGATTGCCAATTTTTGGACATGCTGAATTGCTTCCCGTGCCGTAAGGGTGCCCTCGGGTTGCGGGTCTGAGGTGAACTGGGACGTTTCGCGGAGAAGATCGCCGAAATCGATTTCGGCATCATCCGGTAAAGCGGCAAATTCTTCTATGGCAGCGCCCAAATTAAATTCGATCACGCGCGTTGCTTCTACCACCATCTGGCTGATTTTCTCGGCTTCTTCCCGAATCTGGGCGCTAACATCCCCTAAACTTCGGGTAAATTCTATCTCCAAAAAGGAGCGCACCGTCTCCCGCAAGGGTACGTATTGCACGACGACCGTATCCGGTAAGGTGCGTTCATTGAGATCAAAGTAATGGGAATCCACTACCGGATAGGCGTCTGGGCTTTTACCGGATAGCTCGTGAAACCGGCGAAGCATAATGTCCACAAGCGATTCGAGCCGGGTGGTTGTTGGGATGTTGGCAATTTTTTGGACTGTCCGGTGTTGCAATAAATCCAGCAATTCGTCGCGTTCCGCTTGAACGGTATGCATCCAGTGGTGGCGATCAATGGTGTATGCTTTGACAATTGCTTCCATACTGGTTTGGCAGTGCTGTTTGGCATCCATCAGGAATTGCTTGAATTGGGAACTGGTGTTGCGCCGGATGTTGAAGTTGGTTTCATCGACGATGTTCCGAACTCGCCCTTCGATGAGTACGATTTCCATCCGCAGGCTAAACCGCCCGCAAAATCCTTGATGGATATTGCGCCAATTCCGAATATTTTCGGTGATTTCCGCCTTTTTACGCTCAGATTTAGCGTAAATTTGGGAGAAATTGAAACTTTTAGCCGGTCGTTCAACTGTGCCGACGATTTCGGTCTCGCGCAAAATTTGGTTATATGTTTCGACCAATACGCGGTGTAGCTCCTCGCTAATATCGGCTTCTAATCGATCCAATTCCGTCCGGGTGAATTCGTATGTTTCGCGCAGTTCTTTGCGTAGATTTTCCAAATAGGTTTTGAGGTCTTCGGCTACCAGAGTCTCGCCGGTAATGCCATCCAGATACAGCAGGAGTGCTTGATTGCTGGCAATCATTTCCTCAAATATAATCTGGCTTTTTTGGAGCATAAAGAGCCGCTGGTAGCCGATCAAATTCATCAAAAAGAGGAATTTTTCTGGGAAGTCACGGCTCATCACGAATTTAATGACCGGCTGTAAAGGGACGATATGGGTAAATTGATAGTTCGCGTTGAACAGGCGGTATAGCTCTCGCCGGATTCGTTTTAGTGCCTTTAGTACCCGGATTTTCGGCGAATCTCCCGGCTGCGGGGTAAAGCGTGCCTCATTTTGGTTTACCAGATAGGTTTTGCCCAGTTCCGAGAGGGTATCAATATCGTTTAGTAAATTTCGAGCAAATCGTTCGAGTGATTCCGTGTCCGTGTACTCCCGGCGGATGGTATCTATCTCTTTAATGAAACGATAGGTATAATCGATGCGGTTAGCGCGGATAGCTTCTTTAAGCTGACCCACAGTTTGTTCATCCCCACTGAACACGCTACCGAGTTTTAACAGGCTGGCGGCACTCCACTTATGCAATTTTTCCACTGCCGCTTTTTGCTCACTGGTACGGGGATGCAAGAGATGATTCCGGAAGTGATGTTCGATCTCTTGAAATGCTTCGCGTAAATCCAGCAACGCTTCGTTCATCCGGCTGGACGATGACTGTGGTTGAGCATATTCCACCCGTGTTACCGGTTCCGCCTCCGGAGCGGTGGGCTCCGCAACGATACGGCTGGGTTCATCCTGAATGATGCTGCGCCGTTCCCGGGTCTCACCTACATGGGGGAGCAAGCCACGAAACAGAATCCCGCCACCGGTTAGATTGAGTAAAATGCCGGACATCCCAATTGGCAGGATCAAGTGCTGCAATTGGGGCATATCTGGAAGCCATGCCATTGCCAAAACCAGAATAAATTCCCCCTGTGGCAGAAATCCTGCCCACGCATTGCGGCGGAATGCCGCCGATTTTTTTAAGAGCCTTGCCGCTAAATAACCTCCGGTGAAAATGGCACATACCCGAATCAGAATGATCAGAATTGAAAGTAGCAATACGCTGTTGAACGGGACCGCCGAAAGTTCCAACTGGTGTGCCAGAAGTACGAAAAACATCAAGTATAGGATAGGTAACGCCGGTTTGAGTTGATCAATGAGGGCTTGCTTGCCGGTGTTGACCAGCACCACTCCGGCAACGAACGCCGAGAGGATCGGGTCGAATTGGAAAAACGGAATGTAATGATGGACGTAAATTGCGTGCAACGCGAGGGCGAGTATCCCGCCGGTAAGGACAATTAGGGTCTCTTGCGGGAAATAACGCTCAATAAACATCACCCCTAGCCCGAATAGCAGTCCCGTGAGGATGGACATGCCAATCTGCCCGAAAAGTGCCCCGGTCTGAAATGGGATGCCAAAGGGTTCGCCAGAGAATAGATAAAATAGACCTCCCATTATTAGGATTGCCGCCACATTTTTGAGGACTACTGCTTGTAGAATTAGATCGGTGGCGGTGCCTTCGGATTCACTCTCGTGGATAATGGCGTGTGTGGTACTAGGTGAGGTCGTGCTCATTAGCACCGCACCAAATGCCGCGCCAACATAGATTATACCGGAAGTCCGAATTCCAGCGGGGATCAACGCGGGAAAGAAGGTTCCACACAACATGATTACCCCGAAAACCGCACCCATTGTCAGAATCAGCGGAAACAGCATCCATAACAGACTTTCCACTTGAAGGCGCTGGCGAAAATGAAAATAACGGCTGATGTAAAGGATGATTAGAGCCAGGCAGGTATCGTACAAAAAGTGGAGGGGTTGGAGAAACAACGCCGATTGCCAGTTGGAGGGCACACCTAGCCACTGCCAGAGTATTGAAGTGGTTAATAACCCAACCCCAAACCCGGCAACGCTGGCCGGTATATCAATACGCTGTGCCAACCGCCCGAGGACATACGCCGTAAGAAAAACACCTCCCAAGCCCAAAATAGAGATCGCCCACATCGCTATTACCGGCTGTTGCCATAAATAGGGCAGTAGGATAATCAAGCTGACAAAGAGGAGGATGAGAATACGTTTGTACATGGGTCTAATGCGAGTGTCCCGTTATTTCATGGAACATCTCCAAAGCGTGTTGGTACTCCGCTAAATTCATAATCCACAGGCTGATGGTGGCTTTTCCCCAGTTTGTGTTGGCGTTATCAAAATCAGTAACCAACCTGTCTAGGATATCTTCGGGGAGTTGGGGTGGGTTTTCTAAGCTCTGCACAAGTGCCTTCGGATTTATTGGTTGGGACACTTCCAGATAGTCTAGAAATGCCATCGTCCATGCCGTAAAAATCTTGGGGTCCTCAACCTGGTATTTCTGTTTTAGCCAGTTTGTGACATTATTGACCTGAGTTAGCTCCAAAAAGCTCAAACTCTCGAGGTTTTGGGTTAGTTTCGGCATATATTTATGTAATGATTCCATTACCTCCGGCGGGATGGACTGTGCGGTGCGTTTATGGAAATTGTTTAGCAAGGCGTTAATCTGTTCCTGTGTGATTTTTTTCACCGGCAATTCTCCTTGAGTG
>RFFQ01000100.1 GCA_003697105.1 Gemmatimonadota bacterium
GAACAGGTGGAAGTATTCGATGGCGTCATCGATGGAGGCGGTGGCGAAGAGCGCGTTGAACTTGCGTTGGTTGGTGGCGGCGTCGTGCTTGTCGAGGATCGCCTCGACCACCGCGTGCTTGGTGAGCGCTTCGCCGGGCTTGACGGGCGCGCCGTCGGGCTTGAAGTAGTCCACATGGAACCGCAGCACGTTGCCATCGTCGATGGCGTGGGTGATGGTGTAGGCGTGGAGCTGCTTTTCGAAGATGTCCTTGGTGGTGGCCAGACGCGCCTCGTGCCCTTCGATGCGCCGATAGGTGGCGTTCTGCTCGAAGATGGGGGTGCCGGTGAAGCCGAAGAGCTGGGCCTGGGGGAAGAACTCGCGGATGGCCCTGTGGTTTTCGCCGAACTGGGAGCGGTGGCATTCGTCGAAGATGAAGACGATTCGCTTGTCGCGCAGCGGCTCCAGGCGCTTGCGGTATTCCTTGCGGTGGCTGGCATCGAGCGCCAGGCCCAGCTTCTGGATGGTGGTGACGATGACCTTGTCCTTGTAATCGTCCGAGAGCAGGCGCCGCACCAGGGTTTCGGTGTTGGTGTTCTCCTCAACGCATTTGGGCTGGAAGCGGTTGAATTCTTCCCGGGTCTGCTTGTCGAGATCCTTGCGGTCGACCACGAACAGGCATTTTTCGATGTCGGGGTTATCCTTGAGCAGGGTGGAGGCTTTGAACGAGGTCAGGGTCTTGCCTGAGCCGGTGGTGTGCCAGATGTAGCCGTTGCCGCGGTTCTCGTGGATGCAATCGACAATCGCCTTGACGGCATAGATCTGATAGGGGCGCATCATCAGAATCTTGCGCTCGGTCTGCACCAGCACCAGGTAGCGGTTGAGCATCTCGGCCAGGGTGCATTTGGCGAGGAACTGGTCGGCAAACTCGTCGAGGTGGGTGATTTTTTTGTTGTCCTTCGCTGCCCAGCGGTAGATAGGCAGGAAGCGCTCTTCGACGTTGAAGGTGAAGTGCGCGTTATTGTTGTTGGCGAAATACCAGGTCTGGCTGCAATTGCTGACGATGAACAGCTGCATGAAGCAGAGCAGGCTGTTGGTGTAGCCGTTGCCCGGGTCGTTGCGGTAGTCGATGATCTGCTGCATCGCCTTGCGCGGCGAGACCTGGAGCGATTTCAGCTCAATCTGCACCAGCGGCAGGCCGTTGATCAGCAGGATGACGTCATAGCGGTGATGGCTGCTCTTGGTATTGACGCGCAGCTGGTTGACGACCTCGAAACTGTTCTTGCACCAATCCTTGAGGTTGACCAGCTGGTAATGCAGCGGCGTGCCGTCTTCGCGCTCGAAGGTATTGCGGTGGCGCAAACGCTCGGAGTTCTCAAAAACATCGGGCGTCACGATCTCTTCCAGCAGGCGTCCGAATTCTCTATCGGACAGCTTCACCCGGTTGAGCGATTCGAATTTCTCGCGGAAATTACTTTCCAGGGCATCCCGATCCCGGATATCCGGGCGGTAGGTGTACTTGAGACCCCTGAGTTTGTCGATCAGGGTTTGTTCGATTTGGACTTCTTTGGTCATGGGCAATCCAGTTTGGTTTTTGTGTGTCCAACAACCCATTTCACTTGAAATAACAAATTTAAAAATGCTGATGTCACCGGATTAGAGGAAAACATTAAAATTCGTTCAGGAATTGGCTCACCCAATTTAATTCAACAAATCAAAAACCATCTCGCCGGAATTGGCGCTATTCATACAGCCTAAAAGGTCACTTTTGGCGAAGGTATTGCTTATGCTTGTAAATATTACCCAACTCGGCAGGGAACTGCACGTTGCTTGGCCATAAATGACGCCAAAACAACCCCATGATATACATCATAGACAGATTCGGCTAATAAAAAGGTTTGCCCTGATAGTGTCAAGTGTTTTCCTTACGCTTTGCGGGAGCAGACCGCCCTTTACAATTGACAACCAACCGTAAATACGCTATGATTCGGGTCACCAAATTATATAGAATTTGCCACCGTTAAGAAAGTGTCCAAAACCCCAAAATGAAGCACCTGAGTGCTTGAACCCTCTTTAGAAAGATGCAATTCAGAGCGATACTCGCGTCCTGAAGAAGCATAAACCCGCCACACCTTTCCCCGATTGTGGAGACCATATCTGATGAAAATCACCTGGATACTTTTGGTACAGGTCGTATTAGCCTGCCCTATTTTTGCCGGAGAAATACCGGATTCGTTACGAATTTCCCAATCAGATTCACTGGCGATGCGGGGGCAGGATTCCTTGGCAGTGGGTAATGCCGGTGCCGCCTTAACCTATTGGGAGCAAGGTTACAATCTGATTGAGAATATCCCTGGACAAGAAGCCCGGATCGCGGCATACCTAAACGCTTTTGGTGTGGCTCACGAACACTTAGGGCACTATGACAAAGCCGTTCAGGCATATCAAACCGCCGCTACCTATGCTATCGAACAAGGGGTCTTCTCGACCGCCGGACTGGCGTATAAAAATTTGGGATTACTATACCACCGCATCTGGAATGATTCTGAAAAAGCGTTAGCATACACCCGCCAAGCCGAAGAAATGTACCAAAAGGCAGGGGATGTACGTGCCCAACTCCAAGCAAAAAATGACAGAGTTACCTTCTATTGGGCAGCAGAAGATTACGAATCTGCTTTACAGCTAACCCGCGAATTGATCGAAGGATGGGCAACCTTGCCAGATAGCCTCGAACTTGCCTACAACTTGCACAATGCCGGTCTTCTGCTCAATAATCTGGGACGCTATGAAGAGAGCGAAGCCTACTTTATCCAAGCGGTACCCCTCTATACTCGCTTTGAAGAATATTCCAATTTGATGGAAGTTATCCGCTGGATTGCCATCATGCGCCGCAACCAGCACAAATTTGAGGACGCCATCACCACCTCACAAGCCTATATCGAGATGGCACGAATACTTGACCCGAATGCCCTCCTTGATGCCTACGAAACTCTGGCAAGCACCTATTATCAAATGGGAGAGTGTGAAGCGGCAATTGCCACCTATGACACCCTGTACCACCTCGCCCAAACCGCAGATGACCTAGAACGGCAACGCAATGCGCTTTATTACACCGGTGTCTGCCTCAAAAATAACGGTGCGTATGATCAAGCGCGGGCAAAATTTGAAGCGGCAGCAACCTTCGACCAGCAACTGGAAAATACGGCACAGTTATCCTTGGATTATAACATGATGGGCATTTGCTATGACCAATTAGACCAGCAGGAATTAGCGATTCCGGCATTCTTGAAATCGGCGCAACTTGACAGCATAAATGGCAATCCCAAGGATGTGGGAATCAACTACCGCAATGTTGCCCTGATGTACCATGAATTGGCAGATTATACTACCGCCCAAATGTACTATGAGCAAGCGATCCAATGGCACCAGACGACCCAAGACAGCAGTGAATTAATAGACGATTTCGATCAAGCCGGCGATAACTTCCAAAAATTAAAACAGTTCGATCTCGCCTTGAGTGCCTACCACCAGCAACGGATGCTGGCAGAAGCCCGCGCCGATACCCACCAGATCGCGAAAGCGTACCAATCGTTGGGGGAAACCTACCGCCACCTGAAACAGCCACGGCAAGGTATCGCATATTATGAAAAAGCACTGGCACTTGATCCCAGCGGTATCTATCTGGATTTGGGATATACCTTTAATGGATTGGCATTGTGCTATGACGATCTGGATGACTATCCCCGCGCCCTAACCTACTTTTTACAAGCTGCTCAAGCCGATAGTTTAAATGGGGATGAAAGCGATTTTGCCCTGAATCTGCAAAATGTCGCCCTCACATACACCGACATGGGGCAGTACGATAACGCCGCGGCGTACTATCAACGCGCCCTTGCCATTCACCAAAACCTAAATGATTTTAGTGAGATGGGTGATGATCAGCAAGGAATCGGAGATATGTTTTATAACACCGGACAATATGATGATGCGTTGCAAGCATACCAGCAGGCATTAGCGTACTACCAGCAAGCAAAAAACCAGGCCGGTATTGCCCAAACGTTCGACCGGATAGGCGATGCCTTCTCCAGTACCGGACACGTCGATAGTGCCCAAGCGTATTATGAACAGGCAAATACCATCTTTGTAGCGCGGAATGATGCCAGCGGGCAAGCCAGTGTGGCGGTCAGTTTGGGACTCATGGAAACGGAACGTGGTAATACAACCGCGGCATTAGACCAGTTTCAACGCGGCTTGGAACTCTATCAAATGCTACAAGATAGCTCCAACATTGCCATCGTTTACGAAAATTTAGGTGTCACCCTCAACCGCATGGGACGTAATGAAGAAGCCTTTACCTACTACCAACAGGCGATTGAAATCATGCAAAAATTGGGTGAAAACGCGAATCTGGCGCATGTATATCAAAATTTGGCGACTACCTATAGCACCCTCGGACACTATCCCCAAGCACGGGATTACTACGAAATCGCCCTAGCGATCTATCGCCGCATCAACGACCGTAAAAATGAAAGCGCCCTCATAGCGAACCTTGCCTACGTTTACCTTTCTACCTCCAACTACCGCCGGGCAGAAGAACGGTTTATGGAAGCGTTGGAAATTTCCCACGAAATCGGAGATAGACCCGGACAAGCTATTATTTTTGAAGGACTTAGCGATACGTACCTGCGCCTTGGAAATTACCCTCTTGCTCTTGAATACGCAAATTTAAGTTTGGAAATCTATCAGGATATCGGTGACCGCTGGGGAGAAGGCGGCGCTTACCTCACCCTCGGCAACGCCTATTTTGGCAAAGATGAGTACCAAACCGCCATCAAATTTTATCAAAAATCATTGGAAATTGGACAAGAAACCCAAAATATGAACTTACGCGGTACCCAGTACAACAATTTGGGAGTGATGTATTTCCATTTGGGCGACTACGATCAGTCTATGGAACACCTCAACCGTGCGGAAGCACTTTACCACAGCACCGGGGATCGCTATGGACTCGCCTTGACCCTTGCCAACTGGAGTGAAATGTACACCGAAAAAGGCGACTATGCTCGCGCCTTGGAAAGTGCCACCCGGGCACTGAATATGTATCGTGAGATGGAAGTAACCGGGCGTTCCGCCTGGATGATGCATGATTTAGGCAAACTCCACCGGGAATTGGGGAATTATGACCGCGCCTTTGCCTTATTGGATTCTGCCCTAGCGATCTACCGCTCAATTGGGCAAAAAACGGACACCGGCAACGTCTTGGCAGAGATCGGCTTCACCCATCAGGAACGAGCAGAATTTGATGCCGCTTTGGATTACTACCAGCAATCCTTACAGATCGCCGAAGCGGTCGGACGGCGCAAGGAAAAAGGCAAATTTTTGATGCTTATCGGCTCGATCCACACTGCCCGAGGCGAATATACCCAAGCCTTAGAACGCTATGACACGGTTTACCAGTTATTTAACGAAATTGAATATCGCGTGGGGGTGCGCGATGTGGCGGAAAAACGGGGGAAAGTTCATTTTTATTTGGGCGATTATGAGCGCGCCTTACAACAGTATCGCATTGCGTACCACATCGATACGGAACTGGGACGCAAAGTGGCTCAAGCAAAATTGACCCTGAAAATCGGACAAGTCGAATTGGCACAAGGTAAATTTAACGCCGCCAAAACAACCTTGAGCCAGATTGAGACCCTTGAGGTCAATACGCCCCGGCTAAAAGCGGCAGCCGCCCATCGATTGGCACAAGCCAAATTGGCACTCGGTGAAATAGAGACCCTAGACCAACAGCTCCAACAGGCGTTGGAATGGTACCGCACCAGCGAAGATCGATTGGGCATGGCAGAAGTGTATTTGACCCAAGGGGATTATCTCTTGCGCCGCCAGCAATACCCAGCGGCAACCGAGGCATACACCGCCGCCCACCATCTCGCACTAGAAATCGGTGTACCGGAACTGGTCTGGCAAGCCCAATGGGGCATCGGACGGGCATTGGCGGGATTGAACCAGATCGATTCTGCGGTAACCCATTTACAAGCGGCAGTCCAAACCGTAGAATCATTGCGGGAACAATTGGCTTCCGAAAATATCCAGCAGTCTTATAACACCAACAAGATGCAAATTTATGAGGAGCTTATCCAACTCCTGTTTGACTTGAACCGCGAAAAAGAGGCGCTGGAATATTTAGAACGGAGCCGTTCCCAATTGTTGCGAGACTCCTTCCGGGGATTGAATTACGGTACAAATGAAGAAAGCAGTGAAACATTAAATCGTCTCAAGGAATTGGATGCCCAAAATGCCCGCTTAACAGAACAGATTACCGCCGAAAAAGCAAAACCATTTGCGAAACAGAATCAGAAAAAGATTGAGGAACTCAGCCGCCTTGTCGCCTCCAACGAAGCCGAATTTAACGAGTTGATCTTCATTCTGGAAGCCGACCCCGACTATAAAAACCTGATTGCCATCCGCCCAGACCAGTTTAGTGATTTGCAGAGCAAAATTCCGCCGGGGAGTCTCTTTTTGGAATACTTCCCCTCCCAAACGGAATTGTATATTTTTGCGATCACGCCGGATCAATTAACGGCTAGCTCGGTTGAAATCCCTCGGGATGAACTGAATCAACTGGTCACCCGCTTTCGACGCCAAATGGACCGGGAAGCCATACTCTTGCGGGATGGGATGCCCACCCATGTTAGCAGTTGGCAAGCGGAAACGGAAGTTGCACCACTCAAAGCCCTTATCACTCAATTATACGCCATTTTAATCCGCCCGATTGCCGCTGCCATTGAACCCGTGGAAACGCTCACCGTCATCCCTACCGGGTCACTTTATTATTTGCCGTTCGCGGCGCTCGGCACTGAAGACGAAAACGGCAACTTACAATTTTTGATTGAAACCAAACGGATCACAACCCTCACCGCCGCCACATTGCAGGATTTAATCGCTGAAAAAAAACCGGAAACCGGCGAAAATTGTTTACTTGCGTTTGGTAACCCCGATGGAACATTAGCAGGCGCACTGAAGGAAGTCATTGAAATAAAAGAGGTTTTCCCGGAGGAGGCGTACATCTACACCTTGAGTGACGCCACCGAAAGCCGGGCTAAAACGGAAGCGGGCAACTGCGGGGTACTCCATTTTGCCACACATGGCAACCTAGACCCCAACTCGCCCATGCAATCCTTTTTGACGATGGCAAGCGATAATTCCGAGGATGATGGCAAACTGACCCTTGTGGAAATTCTGCGATTGCCGCTCAAAAAGCAGACTCATCTGGTAACGCTCTCTGCCTGCAATACTGCCATGGGCGAAAACCCTTCCGGCTTGGAGCTGATCAGCCTTGCTCGTGCCTTTGCGATGGCGGGTACACCATCTCTTATTGCGTCTTTGTGGAGTGTCAGTGATGACGCCACACAGGAATTAATGAAGACGTTTTACGCAAACTGGGGCAAAATCGATAAAGCCGAAGCCCTCCGGCAAGCACAACTCACCCTGATGGCTCAACCCGAATTTCGCCACCCGTTTTACTGGAGTCCGTTCGTGCTGATTGGTGATTACCGGTAATATCCTGTCCCCCACATCAAAAGGACGATAATCCTCCGATTTTCCTATTGACGTTACCGCAATTAACTCTTAATATCAGGACTTCTTCGTAACCCACACACAAAACACGGATTATGGAATCAAAAACATTACAACAGATTATCGGGGAATCTCCCGCCATCAAACACGTGTTGCGAACGGTCAAGCAGGTAGCCCCGACCAACGCGACCGTTTTAATTGTGGGTGAAAGTGGCACCGGCAAAGAACTCATCGCCCGCGCCCTTCACGAACTCAGTCCGCGGGCAGACCGCCCCTTTATTGCGATCAACTGCGGGGCTATTGCGGAAGGCGTGCTGGAAAGTGAACTGTTTGGCCATGAACGAGGCGCGTTTACCGGCGCCCATGCCCTCCGCAAGGGGAAATTTGAACTTGCCGATCAAGGCACCATCTTTTTGGATGAAATCGGCGAGATGGACCTCTCTACTCAGGTCCGACTCCTGCGAGTATTGGAAGAGCAAGAATTTATGCGGGTGGGCGGCTCTCAAAATATTCAAGTGGATACTCGGGTCATTGCGGCAACCAATCGGGATCTGACTCATGATGCCAAAACCGGGGTATTCCGGCAAGATTTATATTATCGCTTGAAAGTGGTCACGATTGAAGTCCCCCCGCTCCGGGAGCGCCGTTCCGATATACCCCTCCTGATCGATGCCTTTATCAAGCGGTTTTGCGCAGAACATAATACCCACTTTGTGGGCATCTCAGATAACGCAATGGATGTGTTGATGGAATACGATTGGCCCGGAAATATCCGCGAGTTACGCAATTTTGTGGAAAGTATGGTGGTGCTCTCCCCCCACCAAACCGTACGAGAAGCCGACTTGCCGGAATATATGCGCCTCCCTAAAGTGAATGCGCCGCCTCAAACGATGTTGGTACCCCGGGAATCCTTATTGCCACAAGTCAGCTCGAATCAAGCCGTGGATGTGCAGTTACAAAGCCTAATGCCCGTCTTATGGCTAAAAGGATTATTGGAAAAAATCGCCACAGATATTAGTGAACTCAAAGAGATCGCCCATACGATAGCCCAACATACCCCACCGGAATACGACAAAAAAGAAGATTTGGAAACCCTGGAAGTCAAGTTGGGGATGTCCTTACAAGAAGTGGAACAAGAGATGATCCGGCGTGCGTTGGAAGCGACAAACGGGCACCGTCGTAAAGCCGCCGAACTGCTCGACATCAGTGAGCGTACCCTGTATCGCAAAATTAAAGAGTACGGCTTAGATTCCTAAAAAAGACGTTGACAAAGGCGTCAGAAATTGTTATACAACGATGCACGAAAAATGGATGGCAGAAGCCCTCGCCGAAGCCGAAAAAGCGGCTCAGATGGGGGAAGTCCCGGTGGGGGCAGTAATTGTCTTTGAAAATGAAATCATTGCGCGGGGCAGAAACGAAATGCGTACCCGCCAAGACCCAACCCACCATGCCGAAATGCAGGCAATTCAACGTGCCGCAACGCATCTGGGTTATTACCGGTTACTGGGTTGTGACCTGTACGTAACCCTAGAACCGTGTGCCATGTGTGCTGGGGCGATGGTTTTGGCACGGATTCGCCACTGCTACTACGGTACTTCAGACCCCAAAACTGGGGCGTGCCAGTCCTTGATGAATATTCCCCAAGATGAGCGGTTGAATCATCGGGTGGAATTAACCGCGGGGGTTTTAGCAGAAGCGTGCCGGGCGCAATTACAACAGTTCTTTCAACAGATTCGTCATAAAAACGGGTAGATCACAAATAAGGAGAGGTGTCCGAGCGGTTGAAGGAGGCGGTCTCGAAAACCGTTGTAGTCGTAACCCGGCTACCGTGGGTTCGAATCCCACCCTCTCCGCCAGTTAAGATACCTGTTTCACCCGCCCGAATTGAAGGAGAGGTGGCCGAGTGGTTGAAGGCGCACGCCTGGAGAGCGTGTTAGGCTAATCACCTACGTGGGTTCGAATCCCACCCTCTCCGCCATTAAATCCAGTTCGGTGGGGCTGTAGCTCAGTTGGGAGAGCGCTAGAATCGCACTCTAGAGGTCGTGGGTTCGACTCCCATCAGCTCCACCATTAAAATAAAATAACCCCTCGTAAGTGATTTCAATATCAACAACTTACGAGGGGTTATTCCATTTTGGAATACCCCTACACGTATCCCAGACTTGGCAAGTCTTCAGGTGCGACGCACTTTGAAAGTGTGTCGCACCGGATTCAGCCGAATGGCTCAGGGGTTCGTTCGCAAAAAGCGGTCACACCCGAATCAGGGCATTATCAATCAGGCGGGTTTTGCCAACAAACACAGCAAGAGCAATCAGAACTTCGCCTTCGATCTGCGCCACATCGTGCAGAGTTTTCGTTTCCACAATGGACACATAATCGATAGTTGTGGTTGGTTTTTGCGCGATCATCGTGCGGATCATCTCAATGAGGGTCGCGGTGGATCGCTCTCCCTGCGCGATGGCCTCCTGTGCTTTTTGCAAGGACTGCGAGAGGACCCGCGCATCTTCGCGTTCTGCTGGCGAAAGGTACACGTTGCGCGAACTCATTGCCACCCCATCCGCTTCCCGTACAATTTCCCCGATAATAATCTCAACATCCATATTCAGGTCGGCGGTCATCCGTTTGATAATGAGCGCCTGTTGGGCATCTTTTTGCCCAAAGACGGCCACATGTGGTTTAACACAGTGGAACAACTTGGTCACAATCGTGGTCACACCGCGAAAATGCCTTGGGCGGGATGTGCCGCAAAGGTTTTCGGTTAGTTCCTCCACCGTGACGTAAGTGCGGTATTCGGGGGGGTACATAATGGCATCATTTGGCAAGAACAGCACGTCACACTCGACCGATTCCAACAACCGCTGGTCACGTGCCAGATCGCGGGGATAGGTGTCCAGGTCTTCATTGGCGCCAAATTGGGTCGGATTGACATAAATTGAGACAACCAACACATCCGCCCGGGTTTTGGCAAGGCGCATCAAGCTCAGGTGCCCCTCATGCAAGTAACCCATCGTCGGGACAAAGCCGATGGTTTTACCTTGCTGTCGCCAGTGATCGGCGTAGTGTTGCATCTCTGAAATCGTTTCAATAATCGTCATGGGGACTCTTCCGCTACGGGAGTTTTGGGGAGTTCAACAATGAACGTAGCGCCCTTATCTTTTCCGTCACTAACGGCGTACACGGTGCCGAACATCGCATCAACCAGTTTTTTGACAATCGCCAGACCTAAACCGGTCGAATGCTCCCCGCCGGTAGGGCGGGCGCTCAACCGCGAAAATTTATGAAAAAGTTTTTCCAAATCGGTTTCCGATAAGCCTTGACCTTCATCTTGCACCTCAAGGCGGACGGTCTTCTCTCCATCAATCAGGCGAATATAGATGTTGCGTTGAATGGGAGAATATTTGATGGCATTGGAAACCAGATTGTCCAAAATTTGGGTGGTCGCACTGGGGTCCGCGTAAACCATCACTTTTTGATCCGGTAATGTCGCTTGTAGATGGAGTTGCTTGGCACTTGCCATCTGCTGGTAATTGTCCAGCAGAGCCTCCAAGCGGTAACAGAGGTCAAATTGCTGAAAATAAAGGTTTAGCTCGCCGGATTCAATCGCGTTGACATCCAAAATATTGATCACAATATTCAGCATATCCACAATCATATTGCGCAACCATTTCAAACTTTGCAGCGCCTCATTTTTGGTAATATCGACGCCAAACTCAATCCAGGTCTCGATCATCAGCAAGATAGAAGTGAGTGGATTTTTGAGGTCATGGGTTGCCATACTCAAAAACTCGTTTTTTTCCCGATTCAATTCTTGCAAATGACGGTTGAGGCGTGTTAATTCCTCATTTTTAGCGCGATAGGTTTCGAGTTCTTGCTCTTTTTTCTTGAAATCATATTGAGATTGGGCATCAGCAATTTTTTGCCCCATTTCCAAACCCAAAATATCATCTTTGACTTCCGTAAATCGCTTTAAGTACTCATACGC
>RFFQ01000101.1 GCA_003697105.1 Gemmatimonadota bacterium
GATCAGTTGGAAATTAAAGAAGCATTTCAATACGCAATTACCAGAAGACCTGCCGGAAGAAGAACGCTGGTTGGAACTCATTCCTCAAGACCGGCGAGGCGCCCTGCAACTGGGCTTTTTTGAACTAAACGATCTTCCCGCTAGTGAGATATACAACTTGATGGATGCCACCTGGTTTGTGGATCGAACGGGTGTGATTGAGGTCACCAATACTCCTCAGACCGTGGTGTTTACCCTCAACCGGTTCGGACTCCAACTAACCAAAACCCTGACCTTTTATCCGGGGCAATATTCGTTTGATTTGGGGGTTGATCTTCAAGGGATTTCCTCCGACGAATGGGAATACTACGAGATTACATGGCATCCGGGCATGAATTCCACGGAGAAAAATTATAAAGATGATACCAACTTTTTTGCGGGAATCTCCAATGTGGGAAATCGTATTAACACCAAAATGTTAAGAAAAATTCAAAAACAAGAAAAAATTGTAATTGGCGATCAACATCGTGCTCAAGATGAAGTCATCTGGTCTGGGTTGAAGACCAAATATTTCACGGCGGTGGTCATTCCAGAGGAGCCGGGGGTCGAAGTCCGGTTTGGTGGCTCCAAAATGAATGCGCATTATATCGATTTTGAATTGGTCGTTCCGGCATATGTGAGCACATTCCGCGTTTATGTGGGACCGATCGATTTTGACGGCTTAAAAGCCGAAGGACACCAACTGGAAAAATTACTGGATTTAGGTAAATATATCGGCTTTATCAGCCGTCCCATGTTGGAACTGTTCCTCTTCTTACACCAATTTATCCCCAATTATGGCATTATTATCATCCTATTTTCAATTATGATGAAGACTGTATTTTATCCATTCAACAAAAGCAGTTACACCTCCATGCGAAAAATGCAGGAAATTCAACCGAAAATGAAGGAACTGCAAGAAAAATACAAAAATAACCCCCAACAACTTCAAAAAGAGATGATGGAGTTGTATAAGGAGCACGGAGTCAACCCCCTCAGTGGCTGTCTGCCAATGTTACCCCAAATCCCGATATTTTTCGCCTTGTTCCGGGTTTTACGGGCAACGGTGGAACTGCGAAGTGCCGGTTTTATTCCCATCTGGTTGGAAGACCTTTCGCAACCGGATCCCTTCTATGCCCTGCCAATTATGATGGGGATTACGATGTTTATCCAGCAAAAAACCTCCCCACAATCCGCGGCAGCGGCGACAAATCCACAACAAAAAATGATGATGTACATTCTGCCATTTGTCATGACATTTATGTTTTTGAATTTTCAGGCAGGATTAGTCCTTTATTGGTTTACGAATAATATCTTAACTGTTATCCAACAATATATGATTACCCATAGCCATACCAAGAGTCAGCAAGCATGAGTGTGATAAAGAGAAGGAGATGAGCATGGCGTTAATTGCAGAAGGAAAGACCATTGAAGATGCGTTAATATCCGCAATGAAACAATTAGGTGTAACCGATAAAACCGAAATCGAGTATGAAATTAAACAAGACAAAAAGGGAGGGTTTTTAGGACTTTTCGGCAAACCTGCCGTGATTCGAGCTTGGGTCAAATCCAGTGAAACAAGCCAGTACAATACACGTCCCGAACCGGTGACAAGTTTAGAAGGTCGTGCCTCTCGCGAACCCCAACTCAGTGCGGAAGAAACCTACCTTGTTGAACGGGCACACCACCATTTACAGACCATTTTGGAACACATGGGCTTCAACCCCACCATCACCCATCACCGCCGAAATGGGGTTTTCTTTTTTAATATTGATGTGGAAGAAGCTGATAAAAGTGGTATTCTTATTGGTAAAAAGGGTCAAACACTGGGGGCATTGCAACACATCATCAACCGGCTGATCGGCTTAGAAGAACATAGTGAGACCATAAAGATTGTTCTGGATGTTTCGGGATACCGTTACAAACGAGATAATTTTTTGCGAGCCAAAGCCCAATCTTTGGCGGCGACGGTCAAAGCCAAAGGAGAAGAAGTGATGCTATCACCGTTACACTCCTCAGACCGGCGGGTAGTACACGCCACGCTCAGCGAAGACCCCAATGTCCGTACCTATACCGTTGGAGAAGGCTTATACCGGAACATTGTCATCGCTCCCAATAAACAGAAACGCAATGGTGTAAAAGCCGCTTCCAAACCGCCGAAACCCAAACGTCACTATGAAGATATGAGTTGATCGAGGATTATCGAATGGGGACTCCGGTCGTCACCGCCGTCATCCCCGCCGGGGGAAGAGGTTCGCGGGTAAAATTGCCCGTTGAAAAACAGTTTGCCACCCTCCATGGTAAACCGTTGCTCTCCTACTCCTTAATGACCCTACAACAATGTGATGAAATTCAACATGTGGTGGTGGTTGTTCCGGCAGACCGGCTCGATTATACCCAAACTGAAATTATTCAACCTTATCAACTTGATAAGGTGCGGTGCGTTGTTTCCGGAGGGAAAACCCGTCAGGCATCCATCTGGAATGGCATACAAGCCGTCCCTCCGGAAACAACAATAATTACGGTCCATGACGCCGCCCGACCATTTGCCTCAGCACACCTTTTTACGGTATCCGTCCAAACCTGTTTAACAGAAGCCGCCGTGATTGTGGCACTCAAAGCAAAAGATACGATCAAACTAGACCAACACGGGTATGTGGGGAAAACCCTTGACCGCAACTTGGTTTGGCTGGCACAAACCCCCCAAACGTTTTCTGCCGGCTTGCTCCGCGAAGCCTACCAGCGTGCCTTGAAAGAGGGCTTCACCGGCACCGATGATGCCTCGTTAATTGAGCGGCTCTCGCACCCGATTCGTGTGATCCCCGGCGAAGAAACCAACCGGAAAATCACCACACCGGCAGATTATCAGTGGGCAGAATTTTATCTTTCCTCCCAAAAACATCTTGATTCTCATCGCTAAATCCGCTATGCTTATCCTATGATACGAATTGGTTTTGGATACGACGTACATGCCTTTGCCTCCGAACGGCCCTTAATTTTAGGGGGGTGCACAATACCCCATTCCCACGGGTTACAGGGGCATTCGGATGCCGACGTCCTACTGCACGCCATCTGCGATGCCTTGTTTGGCGCCCTGGCATTGGGTGATATTGGCACACACTTCCCCGATACAGACCCTCAATATAAAGGGATTGATAGCGGGTTATTGCTACAAAAATGCTATCGCATCGTGAGGGAACATGGCTACCAATTGGGTAACGTCGATGTAACCGTCGCAGCACAAACTCCGAAACTTGCCCCCTATATTCCCCATATCCGGGAAAATGTGGCACGCCTGATGGAAGTGTCCACCAGTCAGATTTCTGTAAAAGCCACCACAACCGAAAAACTCGGCTTTGTCGGTGAGAAAAAAGGAATTGCAGCGTATGCTGTGGTACTCATCCAGCTCGCAAACCCTGAAAGAGAGTAAACGATGGGAAACGTCATTGCAATGATTTTAGCCGGTGGTAAAGCGGATCGCTTGAGCGTGATCTCAAAAGAACGGGCAAAAAGTGCCGTCCCCTTTGGGGGAAAATACCGGATTATTGATTTTGCGTTGAGTAATTGTGTCAATTCCAACATTTATACCGTTGGGGTGTTGACCCAGTATCTGCCCCGCTCCTTAAACAAACACATCGGGACAGGCATCCCGTGGGATTTAAATCGACGCTGGGGTGGGGTAAAACTGTTACCCCCCTACATCCAGCGTTCCAATACAGAATGGTATTTGGGTACGGCAGATGCCCTTGGCCAAAATATTGATTTTATGGACCACTATAACCCGGAGTTGGTGCTGGTGTTGTCCGGCGATCATGTTTATAAAATGGATTACCGCCAGTTGATTGCCTTTCACAAAGCGAAAAATGCCGATATTACCCTATCGCTCTCGCCGGTCCCGGCCGAGCAAATGGATCGGGTAGGCACTGTGGAGGTGGACACGAATGATCGCATTATCACCTTTCAGGAAAAAGTACTTCAGGCTAAATCAAACCTAGCTTCGATGGGAATTTACCTGTTTGACTATTCCTTTCTAAAAGCCCAATTACAACGCCAAAATGTATTCGATATTGTCCGCCACATCATCATTAATGGTTTGCAACAACACCGCATATTTGGGTACCGTTTTGACGGTTATTGGCGAGATATTGGTACCATTCAATGTTATTATGATGCCAATATGGAATTATTAACTGATCCGCCTGCCCTAATTTTGGATGAGCGTAACCGGGTCATCCACACCCAAAGTGAAGAGCGCCCACCGGTGAAATTTGGCGCCAATGCGGATGTCGTAAATTCTGTACTCTCCAACGGCGGCATTGTGAACGGGCGCGTAATTCGATCCGTGTTGTCCCCCGGAGTGGTGGTCGAAGACGGGGCAATTGTTCAAGATGCCATCATCTTTAATGATACCCGTATCCGGCGTGGTGCCAAGGTGGATCGAGCCATTCTGGATAAAAACGTGGTTGTCGAAGAAGGATGCGTCGTGGGAGAAGGGGATGATTTCACCGGAAGTCAAAAACATCGGGATTTAATCTCAGGTATTACCTTGATTGGCAAAGGAACCGTTTTGCCACCTAACTATCGACTGGGTCGAAATTGTATCCTAGATATTCACCTCAGACCAGAAGACCTGCCGGGAGATGCCCTTCAGAGTGGGTCGTATGTGGAAAATAGACACGATCCAGATTAAACACAAATATCGGCTAACCCCCTGTTATTGTGTATCTTTTGCTTGACTTATTATGGGGAATCCGTTATACTTTCACCGGTATTTAAGTTGAGATGCTCATTTTTTAAACTTGTTAAATTGAATGAAAATCATAACTGTTGATCACCGCCCCCATGACCCGCGAACACGACTCCCGGCAGAAACCGTAACAACAATTGGCATGTTCGATGGTGTTCATACTGCCCATCAAGCCATTTTAAGGAAGATGGTTACCACAGCTCAGCAGCACCGGCGGTTAAGTGTGGTAATCACATTCTCACCACACCCACTGCGCGTCATTGCTCCCGAAAGAGCACCCCAGCTCCTTACGGTGGATGTCGAAAAATTTCGAGTGATGGAACAGTTGGGCATTGACGTGTTAGTTGTGGCAGATTTCCAACCGGAATTTGCCCAGATGCTACCGGATGATTTTATCCGCCATATGCTCCTTGATTTTATGACCACACGCCACGTGCTGGTTGGTTACGATCATGGATTTGGCAAAAACCGCAGTGGCGATACCAATCTCCTGAAAGCCATTGGCAGAATGAACGGCTTTACCGTAGAAATTGTAGAGCCGATTATCCAAGCCGATGGAATGCGCGTTGGGAGCACACCGTTACGCCAAGCCGTATTGGCTGGCGAATGGGAAACTGTCCAAAATATGCTGGGACGGCGTTATGAGCTTACCGGCACCGTCGTTCATGGCGATCACCGCGGGCATGATTTAGGATTCCCCACCGCGAATTTAGACCTGCCCCCGGAAAAACTGCTTCCTCCAGATGGCGTTTACGCCGTCTATGTGGAGCTTGAAGGATGTCGCCACAAAGGGGTGATGAATGTCGGGACGCGCCCTACTTTTGAAGAAACGAAACGGCAGGTTGAAGTTCATCTGCTTGATAACCATCAGATGTTATACGGCAAAACCCTTCGGGTGGAAATAGAGGCATTTCTCCGCCCGGAACAGCGATTTGCTTCAACAGAGAATCTCCAATATCAAATCAAGAATGATATTGCACGAACCCGAGAAATTTTAAC
Source organism: Gemmatimonadota bacterium (assembly GCA_003697105.1). GTDB lineage: Bacteria > 4572-55 > 4572-55 > J002 > J002 > J002. The sequence goes on from RFFQ01000101.1 coordinate 5,765, forward strand.
CGAATAACCGCTCTGGAAGGTGAATACTTATGGCAATGTTAGGCGAAATGCTGGTCGCGGCAGGCGAGATCAGTAAAGATCAATTAAATGAAGCCCTTGAAGAGTCCAAAAAAAGTAGTGAGCGCTTAGGGTACCATCTGGTCAAAAAAGGCTTTATCGATGAAAATAAGCTATTGCCCTATTTAAGCAAGCAATACTCTATCCCCGCTATCGATCTTGATGATTATGAAATTCCAGAGGACGTGATTAAATTAATCCCTGCCGATCTCGCCGTGAAATATCAAGTCGTACCCATTAACAAGATGGGACGATCCCTGACAGTAGCTATCGCCGACCCCGGCGATGTTTTTGCCGTGGACGATTTGCGATTTCGAACCGGCTATGACATCGATTTGGTTGTGAGTCCTGAATCAGCCATTCGGAAAACCATCGATAAGTATTATGAAAAAGCGGATTCACGTTATCATCAAATTCAAAAAGAAATTCTAGAATCCGAAGACCTTTCCGTCGAGCATATTGACGAGTCTATGGCATCTGGCACCGACGTCACCGATGACGCGGATGCCGCCCCCGTGATTAAACTGGTGAATTCCATGTTAGCGGATGCCGTGGTCAAAAAAGCCAGTGACATCCATGTGGAATGCTTTGAAAAGTTTATGCGAGTGCGTTTCCGAGTTGATGGTGTCCTGAGCGAACAGCCGGCGCCCCCCAAGCAAATGCAAAATGCCGTGATTTCCCGTCTTAAGATTATGGCAGAATTGGATATTTCGGAACGCCGTGTCCCGCAAGATGGACGAATTCGTATCCGGATGAAAAATAAAACCGTCGATTTCCGCGTATCCACCATGCCAACCGTCTTCGGGGAAAAAGTCTGCTTACGGATTTTGGATCAGAGTAACTTGATGCTCGATATGACCAAATTGGGGTTTGAACAACTCGCCTTGGAACGGCTACAAAATGCCCTATCCAAATCCCAAGGAATGGTGCTTGTGACCGGACCCACCGGAAGCGGTAAAACCGTGACCCTCTATTCCGCGATGAGCGGCCTCAATGATGTGAGTGTCAATATCAGTACCGCCGAAGACCCGGTTGAGTTTAATCTGGTTGGAATTAATCAGGTCTATTGCCGGCCCGAAATCGGGATGACCTTCGCTGCCGCATTGAAAGCGTTCTTGCGCCAAGACCCAGACATCATCCTGATCGGCGAAATCCGGGATTTAGAGACCGGGTCTATCGCCATTAAAGCCGCTATGACCGGTCACTTAGTGCTGAGTACCCTGCACACCAACAGTACTGCCGCCACCATCAACCGAATGCTCGATATGGGACTTGAACCCTTTAATATTGCCACCGCGGTGATTTTAATTCAGGCACAGCGCCTCGCCAAACGAATCCATGCGGACTGTAAAGTGCCGGAAGAAATACCCGATAAAGCCTTTAAGCAACTCGGTATTGATCCTGCAAAAATGCGGGGAAAAACATTTTATACCGGTAAAGGCTGTGATGTGTGTGGTGGAACCGGATTAAAGGGCCGGATGGGGATATTTGAAGTCATGCCAATCTCACCCGCCATTGAACGAATGATTCTGGAAGGTGCATTAACCCCGGACTTGGAAGCTCAAGCGATCAAAGAAGGAATGCACACGTTACGGATGGATGCCCTCGTTAAATTTGCCAAAGGATTCCTATCCATTAAAGAAGTTATCCGGGTCGCCGGTTAATAAGGAGTACCGGAAATGATTAATTTACGCCAATTACTGGAAGAAATGATCCAACGGGGCGCCTCGGATTTGCATTTAACGGTCGGTGTTCCTCCCAAAATTCGGGTTGATGGGAAATTGGAAAGCCTTAAATATGAACCCTTAACCCGTGAAGATACCCAACAAGCAGCTTACAGCGCCCTCACTGATGAACAGAAAAAACGCTTTGAAATTGATAATGAGTTGGATTTTTCGTTTGGTGTGACGGGATTAAGCCGGTTTCGGGGAAATCTGTACTTGCAAAAAGGCAGTGTGGGCATCGCGATTCGCCGTATTCCCTATGAAATTTTAACCTTCAAACAATTGGGTCTGCCTCAGGTGGTGGAAGAACTCGCCAACCGTGCCCGAGGATTGGTCTTAGTCACCGGACCGACCGGTAGTGGAAAATCAACTACTTTAGCCGCCATGATTGACAAAATCAACCGGGAACGTTCGGAACACATCATCACCATTGAAGACCCCATTGAGTTCCAACACCAGCATAAAAAGTGTATTGTCAACCAACGAGAGGTGGGTAGTGATACCCAATCATTTCATAATGCGTTGCGGCATGTCCTCCGCCAAGACCCCGATGTCGTCTTAATCGGTGAAATGCGGGACATGGAGACCATTGAAGCCGCCTTACGCATTGCAGAAACGGGTCACTTAACATTTGCGACCTTGCACACCAATTCCTGTGCGGAAACCATTGGACGGATTATCGATGTATTTCCTTCGGGACAACAAGCACAAGTCCGGGCACAATTGGCATTTGTGCTGCAAGGGGTCGTCACCCAGACCCTTCTCCCCAAAGCCTCTGGGCGAGGGCGGGTCATGGCAATGGAAATTATGATTGGGACACCTGCCATCGCCGCAACCATCCGCGATGCGAAAGAACACCAAATTTATAGCTTGATTCAAGCCGGACGAGCCTATGGGATGCAAACCATGAATCAATCCTTACTCGAATTAGTCTTATCAAAACAGGTTAAAGTGCGGGATGCCATGGTCCGTTCCGGGGATCGAAAAGAATTGGATGACATGCTTCGCAAGAGCGAGTTGGCGATGCAACAAAAACGCCGGTAACCTTTCCGCAAATGAAACCAACAGGAGGTAATTTGCATGCCTATTTATATCTGGCAAGGACGTGATAGAGAAGGTAATCCTCAACAGGGGGAAATGGAGGCCAAAAGTGAAGCGGCGGTTGTTGCGAAACTTCGGGGCAAAATTATTATTACCGGAATTCGCCAAAAGCCAGCCGGGTTTAAGTTACCGCTACCCCAAAGTGGACCCTCCTTTAAATCCAAAGTGATGTTCACTCGAATGTTTGCGGTGATGGTGAATGCGGGTCTGCCGTTGATCAATTGTTTGACCATTTTAGCCGAACAAGGGGATGATAAAAAAATGAATGCCGTGGTCGCGGAAGTCTCTGCCGATGTGGAAGGGGGGAGTTCCCTCGCGGCAGCAATGGCAAAACACCCCAAAACATTTGATGCCTTATATACCAATATGATCGAAGCCGGCGAGATGGGGGGGATTTTGGATGTGATTTTAGGACGGCTGGCAGAATTTTTGGAAAAAGCAGATGCCCTGCAACGCAAATTGAAAGGCGCCATGGTGTATCCCGCAGTAGTGATCACGATTTCGGCAGGAGCCGTGGCGTTCTTGCTGGCATTTGTTATCCCCACGTTCGTGGAAATGTTCAACGGTATGGGGGTGGAATTGCCGTTGCCCACCCAGATGGTGTTGTTGGGAAGTAAAATCATCACCGGCTATTGGTGGTTGATTATTGCGGTCATTGCTGGCGTAGCATTCGCTTACAAATCGTACCGCGCCACACCCATTGGGGAAAAAACCACCGATGCCATCTATCTAAAAGTCCCCATTTTAGGGAACCTGCTCCGAAAAGGTGCCATCGCCCGGTTTACCCGCACATTAGGTACGCTCCTCCAAAGTGGGGTCAATATCATTGATTCCCTAGAAATTGTGGCGAAAACCTCCGGCAATAAAGTGGTCGAAGAAGCCATTATGGCAACGCGAGAGAGCATCTCCGAAGGGAAATCCATTGCCGAACCCCTCAAAGGACATCCGGTATTCCCGCCCATGGTGGTACAAATGATCGCCATTGGTGAAGCCACCGGGGCATTGGATGAAATGTTAAGCAAAATCGCTGATTTCTATGATGAAGAAGTGGATGCCGCTGTGGAAGCCTTGACTTCGGCGATTGAACCGATCATGATCGTCGGTTTAGGGGGTATCATCGGGTTTATGGTGGTGGCGATGTATATGCCGATGTTTAGTCTGATCGGGGCAATGGGAAATTAAAAATAGCCCCACCGAATGCGGGAGATACTCACAAACCTTAACCCAATCACATTATATCTACAAAGGGAAACGGAACCCTACCACTCGTTTCCCTCTTTTTTTATCACGGAGAATGCACTATGTATATTTACAATAACTTATCGAACCGGAAAGAACGCTTTATCCCGTGCGAAGATAATCAGGTCAAAATGTATGTTTGCGGCATGACGGTACAGGATAAACCCCATATTGGGCACATGAAATCCTTTTTAACGGCGGATGTGATGCGCCGCTATCTGGAATACCGGGGATACCGCGTTAAACTTGTCCAAAACTTCACGGATGTGGACGATAAAATTATCAACCGGGCTAACCAAGAAGGTGTACCCTATCTCACCGTTGCGAACCGGTATATTGAAGAATATTATCAGGTGTCAGATCGGTTGAATATCCGTCGAGCGGATATTTATCCCCGCGCCACGGAACATATCCCCGATATTATCGCACTGATCCAACGGTTGATCGACAAGGGAGTCGCCTATGAAGCCGCTGGAGATGTCTATTTTGCGGTGGAAAAACATCCGGATTACGGTAAACTTTCCAACCGGTCGATTGCTGATATGATCGAAGGTACTCGTAAGGACGTCCAATCCAATAAAAAACATCCCTTGGATTTTGCCTTGTGGAAAGCTGCCAAACCGGACGAACCCCATTGGGACAGTCCGTGGGGCAAGGGACGCCCCGGGTGGCACATTGAATGTTCCGCAATGGCAATGAAATATCTGGGAGAAACCTTTGATATTCACGGCGGTGGGCTGGACCTCATCTTCCCGCATCACGAAAATGAACGGGCGCAGTCCGAAGCGGCAACCGGAAAACCGTTCGCCCATTTCTGGTGCGAAGGCGGTCTGTTGGAAATTGAAAATACCGCCACAAAAAAAGTTGAAAAAATGTCGAAGTCACTGAATAACTTTTTTGCCATGTCCGACATTTTGGAGAAATTTGAACCGGATGCCGTGCGCATGTTCCTCATCTCCGGGCATTATCGCAGCCCCCTCAATTTCAGTGAAGCCCGCATGGCAGAGGCAAAAGCCCGCTTAGACCGGCTTCGCGAAACCTTCCGCAACATGAGCTTCATCCTGAAAGATTTTGATGATGATGCGACCCTCGATGTGGAAAGTAGCGAACCGGAAGTCAAAGAATTGTATGAAAAAGCAAAAGCCGTCCGCGAAAAGTTTGAAGCGGCAATGGATGACGATTTTAACACCGCTCAAGCCATGGCGGTTTTGTTTGATGTGGCAAAAGCAGCCAATACGTTTATGGCATCCCGTCAGGAACGATTTTCCAGCACGGATAAACGGGTACTTGACTATAGCCGGGGCATCTTACAGGACTTCCTGCACGTGTTGGGGTTCTCCGATGCCATTTTTGCCGAAGATACCCGCGCCACAGACATCACGGATGATCTGATCCAGATTCTAATCGAAGTGCGGAAAACCGCCCGAATGGAAAAACAATGGGCAATTGCCGACACCATCCGAAACCGGCTGGAAGCATTGGGCATCGCCTTAGAAGACCGCCCCGGTGGCGAAACCCGGTGGAAATGGAAATAAACCGCAACGGCAGGTGTACCCAATTCAACATCACCCGTATATCAAGGAGGAAGCTCATGCGCTATATCCTATTTGGTTTGTTTTGTTCGATGCTGACCAACCTACCTTTAGGGGCACAGCCCAACCCACCCGAAAATTTGACAGCAAATTCCCGTGGAAGCACCATCGATTTGACATGGGAAGCTCCCAGCGGCAATATCATTTTTGAAGATGATTTTGAGTCCTACCCGGATTTTGCGCAGGAGTTCAGCCCGTGGATACTGATCGACGGCGACGGGCTGGAGACATGGGGCATCCAAGAAGCAAGTTTCCCCGGCGAAGGGGAACCCATGGCATATATCATTTTTAATCCGAGCCAAACCGTCCCCCCAATTGGTGGCGGTGACCCCCATTCTGGAGATAAATACGCCGCTTGTTTTGCCTCCAATCCCAATGGAGGGCAAATATTCAATGATGATTGGATGATCACACCCCAACTTCAGCTCGGCACCGGCAGTTCGATTACCTTGTGGGCACGTTCGTACACGGCGGAATGGGGATTGGAACGGTTCCGGGTACTCATCTCTACCACCGGCACGGAACCGGATGATTTTACCCTGATTTCACCCGGCGATTACGTCGAAGCGCCCACCACCTGGTCAGATTTTACCTATGATTTGAGTGATTACGACAATCAGGCAGTTCATCTCGCCATTCACTGTGTGTCTGAAGATGCCTTTTTCCTAATGGTTGATGATGTCGTGGTGGAATCCGAAGGCGCACCGGCATTTACCCGCACGGCCCGGAAGTCAATAGAACATGAAAAGCAGGTGATACGATCCACCGGAATGGACTTCGTTCAACGGAATATCCCTTCCAAACCGGCGAAATTCACCGCAGGAGCGTCAAAGCCCGCCTCGAAAACCGGCCAATTACGAGCACTGCAAAATTACACGATATATCGCCGTGCCGGCGGGGATAACGAGACGTGGGAAAATATCGCGACGGTGCCCGGGGATGTGCTTGCCTATTCCGATACCGATCTGCCAGATGGCGAGTGGTGCTATCAGGTTACGGCGGTATATGACGAAGGCGAAAGCGACCCTAGCAATGTTGCCTGTAGTGAAGTTCCGGTACTATTTTTTGATAGCTTTGAAAATTATGACGACTTCGCCATTGAATTTGGCAATTGGACGCTAATTGATGGAGATGGGTTGAGTACCTGGGGAATCCAACAAGTCGATTTTGAACACGAAGGGGACCCCATGGCATTTATCATTTTTAACCCCTCCGCTACGGAACCCCCGCTCTCCAGTGGATTCCCGCACACCGGACGAAAATATGCCGCGTGCTTCTCTTCCATTCCATCGGGGGGGCAATACAATGATGATTGGCTAATCAGTCCCCGAATTACGCTGGGTACAAATTCCAGTGTCCGGTTTTGGGCAAGTACGTATCAGGAATATCAAGGACGGAGCGAGCGCTTTCAAGTGCTGGTCTCCACTGGCGGTACAGAGCCAAATGAGTTTACCCTGATTTCCGAAGGAGACTACATCGAACCTCCGCTAGAATGGCAAGAATACACTTTTGACCTTAACGATTATAACGGACAGAGTGTCTATATTGCCATCCACTGTATCTCAGAAGATGTTTTTTTCTTGCAAGTTGATGATTTCAAGGTAGTTTCTAGCGGCGGCACGAGCGTCGGGTCCACCGTTCAGGCAATTCACACTCCGCAGCACTACCAACTGATGCCGAACCACCCGAACCCTTTCAACCCCCAAACAGAGATTCGCTACACCCTGCCCCAACCGGATCAGGTGACGTTGACCATTTACGACCTAAAAGGCCGAGTCGTAAAGCAACTTGTTGACCAATACCAAACAGCAAATCAATATTCGGTCGTGTGGGACGGGCGAGATGATAGCGGAGCGGAACTGTCCAGCGGAGTTTATTTCTATCATCTAGAAACACAGAACGGCTATCATGCCACTCAACAGATGGTCTTACTCCGGTAATCCCGTTTTCACTGAGAATTCCAACGGCGAATCTGGAAAGCATAGTCTGATGTAATTCCAGATTCGCCTTTGTTGTACGAAAAATGATACTCAACCCTCTTTTTCACTGGATTTTGGAACAGCGTGCCGAACACCTTTACCGGCGGGTAATGCCATATCTACCTTCCACGGGAACCGTTTTGGATGTGGGATCGGCTACTGGGCATTTTCTGGTCACGTTGGAACAGCACACCTCACTTCGGGGAACACCTGTTGATGTCATTGATTTTCATCTGACCGGTCTCCCTCCCCTAATTTTGATGGCGGATCAACTCCCCTTCCCAGATCATCATTTTGATTGTACATTCTTGATTTTTGTATTACAATATGTCCCATCACCTCGACACTTACTAAGCGAAATTCGCCGCGTGACTCGGCAGAAAATCATTGTGATAGAATCAACCTATAAAACCGCCGTTGAACACGCACTTCTCAAACTGCGGGAGTGGGTCTGGGGTCCGCTAGCATTTCATACCAGTCGTTGGGGGGGGTTCATCCCGAAAGAAACCCCTTGTACCGTCCAACCTCTGCGGCATTTTACTCGAGAAGAGATTCGGCGAGTTCTTCAGACAACGGGTTTTCGCGAAATATGCCTCATTCCGGAGAGGTGGATGGGGAGCCATCTGAGCCGTGACCTCATCGTATTGGAGGCAATATAGTGAAGCCTACCCTATCGATCATTATCCCCGCTCGTAATGAAGCCCAAATACTCCGTTCAACGCTGGAGAAGGTTCTAAAGGCGATAGACCACGCCAGAGGTCATTTTATCGATTATGAAATTATTGTCGTTGATAGTGACAGTCACGATGAAACACGTCACATTATCCGTGGGTATCATTCGCAGGGTGTACAGTACCGGTTTTGCTCAGAACATAAAGCCCCCGTTGCCCGGAATATTGGTGCACAAGCTGCACAGGGTACGCTGTTGCTCTTTTTGGATGCTGATACACACATTCCTGTCCATGCCATTAGACGGGTCATCACACATTATCAGCGGGGCTACCGCGCCGGAATTTGCCGCTTAGCCTCGTTGGAGAAGAGCTTTCGTGCCCGCGTGTGGTGGTGGTTTTGGGAACATGTCCGGCGCTTACCCATACCAAAGGCGAAAGCCATGCCGGCATTTATGTTCTGTACCCGAACGGTTTTTGATGCCTACGGGCCCTTTGATGAAACCGTCCGAATTGGTGAAGAGTGGCCCATCCTTGCCCGCATGTACCGGGATCATCCTCACCAATTTATTTACGATCGCGATTTGACCGTGTACACCTCCAGCCGTCGCATGGAACTCCAATATTTTGGATATTTACGTACATTTCTAAAATATGTTTGGGCAATTTTGCACCCCAGCGGGCGTATTCATTACACTGACCAATACCGGTATTCATCTTATCACTCCTAACGTGGAGGAAACCGTATGAAGATTATTAAAAACACGTTCATGATTATCGTGAGCCTCGTAGTAATCTTATTGATTATCGGGCTTTTTCTTCCCACAACCTACCACATAGAACGGTCGATCGTGATCCAAGCCAGCCCTAATTTTATTTTCCCTCATCTAAACAGCTTTCGCACGTGGCCGGAATGGACGGCATGGACTCCCGAACGCGATCCAACAGTTAAATATGATTACGCGGGACCCGAAGCGGGTATCGGCGCAAAATACATGTGGAACGGGCAAGAATTGGGCAACGGGCATATCACGATTGTGGAAAGTCAGGAAAATACACGAATCCGGTATGATTTGTGGATGGAAAATGATAAATATCATGCGGAAGATATGATGCAATTGGTACAAACCGCAGATGGAACACGGGTAATCTGGACTGATGAGGGGGAGTTAGGCCACAATCCATTTTTACGATATTTGGGGTTGCTGATGGATCGATTCATCGGACCCGACTTTGAAGAAGGTCTTGCCAAACTGAAAGCCCGTGCCGAACAGGATGCCCGCGACTATGAAACCCTTACCGCCTGGATGACCGGCTCGTTTAGTAGCGCCGAACAAGCAGTAGCGGACTCCGATTACTATGACATCCGTCTGGAAATGGTGCCAATCTGGCAAGAGCGCACCGATGGCTACTGGCTTTACGTCGAACAAGCTGTCGCCACGTATAAAGACCGACCTTACCGGCAACGTGTTTATCAGGTAACCCAGTCCACACCGGGTACGTACATCAGCTATATTTACACCCTGCCAGACCCGCCTCTGCGGTTTGCCGGTGCGTACCAACACGAAACGCCGCTTGCAACCCTCACTCCAGATTCATTGACTTTACGGGAAGGATGCGAGGTCATCTTGCAAAAACAAGATGTGGAGACGTTTGCCGGTGCAACCGGTAAAAAAACCTGTACCAGCGAGTTGCGAGGAGCAAGTTACGCCACATCTGAAGTAATCCTCACAAAAGAGGCCCTCATTAGTTGGGATCGTGGCTATGACTCTGAGGGCAATCAGGTTTGGGGAGCAGAAAAAGGTGGGTATATTTTTAAGCGAGTCACCCCGACCGAATAAGACATCACTGGAATGAAGGGAGATATTCGGTCTCCCTTCCATTTTCCGCCTTTATCCTTTCATTCAAAGAGGTTTTTCATGGAAAACTACTACCATCAATTCCACATTCCCGTGATGGGAACCGGTCATTCAATTGATACCCCCATTCGGGTCGCACCATTTGGGATTTCCTCTGTTATTTCGTTGGTGGATGATCTATTACTGGAGAAAATCCGCCAGTATTATTGCAAAACATATAATCTGCCTTATGAGAATATCCCGCGTACCGCAGAAGATGGGCGCGCCAAGCGCATCACCGCCTATTTGGAGATGGTCAACACCATTGTCCATAATAAGATGGAACGCCTCAAAGCTCAGCCTTTTTTTGATAAAAATGAGAAAACTACCTATTTTGAGTTGTTGCCTAAAGAAAGCCCACTCAAAAAAGCGTACCATCAGATGGTCAAAATGAAGGATAGCCCTGAACGGGCTTACCTCGCCGAACAGTTGACCCGGATGATGAAACCGGGTTCCATCGATGTGAATATTATGGTCAAGTTGGATAAAATCAACCGCAATGCCAGCGGTAAACCCCTTAGTGACCAATACAGCGACGCCAAAGCGGCACTACGAGGATTTGCAAACAGTTCCCTAAGGTCGAGTGTCGTTTTTTCTGCCGGTATTAACAAAGGGCTATTTAATTATGCTACCCAATTTGAAGATTTTTACCGGGACTCATTCGGTGAGCTGAAAAAGAAGATCATCCTGAAAGTGAGTGATTTTCGGTCAGCACTGATACAAGGTAAGTTTTTGGCAAAAAAAGGGTTAGAGGTATATGAGTTCCGCATTGAATCGGGGTTGAATTGTGGCGGGCATGCGTTTGCTTCTAACGGGCACTTGCTCCCCACGCTATTGCAGGAATTCAAGGAAAAGCGGGACGAATTAGCCGCTCAATTTCGACCCTACATCCAAAAATACTACCAAAAAATGGGTTGGGATTTCCCAGAAGCCGTGAAGCACCATCGCCCACGGGTCACCGTCCAAGGTGGAATCGGTACACATGGGGAGCACCGGCGCTTGATCGAAGATTTCGGGATAGATATGACCGGCTGGGCAAGCCCGTTTTTGCTAGTCCCCGAAGCAACATGTGTGGATGAACCCACCCGCAAATTGCTGGAACAAGCCCAAGAAGAAGACCTGTATTTAAGTGATGTCTCGCCGCTGGGTGTTCCGTTTAACAATGTTCGCCGCACGGGATCAGAGCAATGGACGCAGAAACGCATTGAACAGGGCAAACCGGGATCGCCCTGCCCCAAAAAGTTTTTGGTCTCAAATACGGAATTCACCGATACACCCATTTGCACGGCCTCACGGGAGTATCAGGAGCAAAAACTCGCCGAAATCGAACAGACGACACCTTCGAACGGGGAACGGCTGAAATTACAGCTAAATGTGTTAGCCAAAACCTGTATCTGTGACCATTTGGGGAACGGGGCACTAATCGCACTCGGGTTGGTCAAACCCAGCAAAGCGCCACAGGCGGTCTGTCCGGGACCCAACATCGCCTGGTTCAACCGCAAATACTCTCTCAAAGAGATGGTGGATCATATTTATGGACGAATCGCCTCCCTCGTACCCCCAGAGCGCCCGCACATGTTTGCCAAAGAAGCCGCGATGTATGTCGATTATGTCGCCAAACTGATCGATCAATGCAAATCCATGAGTGAAGTAAAAAAATTGCAAGAATTTCGGGAAAACTTACACCAAAGCATCGATTTTTGCCGTGCTATCGGGGATCGACTTCCCTATCCGGATGAAAACCTAGCGTCAATCACCCAATTTATGGACGAACAAAAAGCTCGATTAGAAGCCCTGTTTACCGGCTGTGAAACCAAAATTAACCAGTTACGAGACCAATTTTTAACTGATGTCTCCGACGCAACACACGACATACCCATGTTGCAATTAAGTCCTGTATAATGGGGTTCGTATCTTAACAGTAAGGTGAGGTTCATCAATGAGTTATAAGATTCAACTTAATCAGCAGACGTTTCATACCGAGCGGATTTTTTGCATCGGACGCAATTATGTGCAACACATTGAAGAGCTTCAAAATGAATTACCGGCAGCGCCCGTCATCTTTATGAAACCTGCTTCTTGTTTGGTGAAATCTGGTCAGTCCATTCCATACCCTACGCACGGGCAAGAGATGCATCATGAGGCAGAAATCGTCGTACTGATTGGCAAATCCGGCAAGGCAAAACAGGTACAAGAAGCGCGGACATTCATTGCCGGTTTATCCATTGGCATTGATTTTACCCTGCGGGATGTTCAACGGCAGTTAAAAGAAAAAGGGCTACCCTGGGAACGGGCAAAAGCATTTGATCACAGTGCCCCTATCGGCGATTTTATTCCCCTCTCCGGTACGATAGACCTAACCAATTTGGATATCCGCTGTTGGGTCAATGAGGACTTACGGCAAGAGGGAAATAGTGCGCAAATGATCTATCGTATAGAAACGTTGATTGTGGAACTGAGTCATATTTGGCAGCTAAACGCAGGCGATTTAATCTATACCGGTACACCAGCAGGAGTTAGCGCGGTGAAAATTGGGGATGTTATTCGGGTTGAGAATTCGCAAATCGGCAGGTTTGAGTGGAAAATTACCGCTTAAAACCGACGTATCTTCATTCAAAAATCAAAAAGGTATCGAGTTAATAATACGTATCTCGATACCTTTTTTATGTCTATAAAGATGGGAAATCTGTTATTGGTCATGTGACGGGCTGTAACAATATGCGCCCACATAGAATGGATTGTATAAGACTTCAACACCATCCTGATCCGCCGTAAAATTATAGTTAGTAATCAAATCCCAATCGAGATCAGAGGAGCCATTACCCCCATTCCAATCAAAAGTATGCCGGGCAAGACCCTGATTATTACAAATCCCTTGTCCAAATTGAGCCGAGGGCAAGAAATTTGTCTGGCGGAGTGTATGATCATTGGCATTATCACCTCTTTGAGAAGCGCCATTATCTTGGTAAAAAAGGTAATTCGGAAAATTCAGGGACTGTTCAAGGTAACCCATGCGCACACTGGAGGCAATTAGGACGTCTGCCCGTCCTCCGCGCACCGTAAGTTCCACATAATCAAAACTAGAAGGTACGGTGGATTCTACATTGCCGCCAACAGGATTATACTGCCAACTACCGGGTTCTGCGGCGCCAGCAGGGGCTTCATCCGGGGCATCACCCGGAGCGTAGCTATAGGTATCCCCTTGTGGAGTATCAAAGGGTACATTACCGGCACGACCCCCATTACCACCCAATGCCGCTTCCAGAATATCCCGAAGTTGGTCGGCGGTGAAGTCACCGAGATCATTCGGATCGGCGAACAACAAATCCGACTGCCAGGTCAAAGTATAGGAACGCCCATCCGGATCCAATACCGTAAAGGTAATCGAATTTGTCTCTTTATTCACCTCATCGACCGTAAGGCTCCCTCCACCAGAGCCTCCAGCCGGAGCGCCTAACACAAATTGAGTACCGCCCCCATCTTGGCGAAGGGTACCATTTGCCGCAAAACGGGTTAATTGGAATTGCGCCAGTTTACTAACCTGTAATCCTTCAAATTGGGGGTCTTCCCATGTAATGTCCGCAAATTCTGGGTCTTCGATAACCGTGGCAAAGATCGGGTGATTATTTTTGTCAACAGCTTGTTCCCATTCACCGCTCAGATGATTGTAGGTGCGAACCAACAGGGTTGTTCCCACAAACTGCAACGCTCGTAGGCTGAAGGTCACCGTTACCGGTTGGTTGAATTCGACATCACTCGGACCCAATTCTGTTGCGGCTAAATAATCAAAAATAGAAAGACCCATTTCGGTTTCCGTGTGTCGCAACGGCGTTACCGAAAGTTCTTTTGTTGCATTTAAAGCCCCGGCAGGTACATCCAACCGAATATTAATGGGTTTTTCAAACATTTCTGTCGTGCTTTCAATCGTGCCGCCACCACGGGTGATCACTTGACGAACGGCTGCCGGTTTGGCATATAACGTCATAATCGAAGTACGCGCCATCTTACCGACGATTTCAATGTGACTGGAAGTGCTGATGTAGCCTTCTTTACGGGCAATCACCGTCATCATTGAGGCATCGACCTGATCGGCTTCAAAATAGTAGTTACCAAGTAAATCAGTCATTACCCGCAACAACAACAGGCCGTCTTCATCCACTAGGTCGACGGTTACATCTGCTACCGGTTGGTTATTGATATCCACGACTTTACCTTCCACCACGAGGGGTTCCGGCTGGGTATCGGACGGTGGGATATAAGGCTCAGGGGCAGTTGTCAATTTTTCAGAATCCGAACAGTTCATCAACACCATCCCGCCGATCAAAATCAAAAACAACCATAAAAAAGAAAAGTTACGCATATGAAAATCTCCTCTACTAACGGGTTAAAAAAGAGGGAAGTGATTCACACTTCCCTGTTATTCAATCGCTTCCACAAAATACATCCGCATGTTGCCCTTTCCTTTGACTTCCTGCGGTTGGCGTGGGATGAATTTTACCGGAATGTTGAACGCTTCTACATTTTCCTGCAAAATGGAATAGGTCATCTCCGAGATGTTAATCCGCATCGGTTCGGAGTTGCTTTCCATTCGGCTGGCAGTATTTACGGTATCCCCAAAAATATCATACAAATATTTTTTGGTCCCGACAACCCCCCCCACAACTTCCCCAGAGTGGATCCCGATCCGGATGTACCAGGTTAGGTCATGTGTTCGGTTCCGGTTTTTTAGATATTCAAGGATTTCAAGTGCGGCATTCACTAAATTATGAGCATGATGTTCGTTTGGTTGCGGCATTCCACAAACCGCTAAATAGGCATCCCCGATGGTTTTAATACGCTCACAGCGATTTTTCTCCATAATTTCATCAAATCGGGTAAATAAGTCGCTGAGTTCATTAATGATCACCCCTGCCGGTAGTCCCGAAGATATTTTGGTAAATCCAGCAAAGTCCGAGAAAAAGACCGATACATCATGGAACAATTCGGGTTCGGTTTTGCCGGTTTCCTTGAGGTCGTTCACAATACTTTGAGGTAGAATGTTCAGCAATAATCGTTCACTTTTCTCCCGTTCGCGGGCAAGTTCCACATTACGCAAACGATAAATTTCAGCTTCACGCTTATTTTTTTCGCTTTCATAGCGCGTTTGCATTTCGGCAATTTGACGACTCTTTTCTTCATTAAAAATAGATTCCTTCAATTCTGCATAACGGCGGTAATAGTCTAGTGCAGATTGATAATCGCCTTCAATTTCAGCTAACTCTGACATCGTTTTGTAGAAATTGAATTCGAGATCTTTTACCCCGATCTCCAGTGCTATACTTAAACCCTGTTGTAACCAGAGGCGAGCCGCTTTTAGGTTTCCAAGTACAATTTCAGCATCCCCCATACTCAATTTTGAGCGGGCAATACCATATTTATCTTTCAATTTTTCATAAATGTTCAAGGCGTTTCGATGAAATTCTAGAGATTTCTCAGACTCACCTTTTTTATGATAATAGTCTGCGATATTACTATAACAGTGGGCAATGCCATTTTGGTCACCAATGGCTTCTCGTATTGCTAGTGACTTTTGGTAATATGTGAGTGCTTGGTCATATTCTTCTTGCAGCCAATATACAATCCCAATATTATTGTATGATCCTGCCGCGCCATACCGGTCTCCAATGGCTTCAAATGTTTCGCGGGAACGGTTGTAATACTCCAAGGCTTGTTCAAAATATTGTTGATCTTGATAAACGACCCCAATATTATGATACGTTCGGGCAATTCGAACTTTGTCGCCCACCTCATCGTAAATTTTGATGGCTTTCATGTAGTATTCTAACGCTTGGTCATAATCACTCAGATTTTTATAGACAATACCTATATTGGAATAACAC